>NZ_JBKYMO010000017.1:0-33159 GCF_047302915.1 Massilia sp. CT11-108
CGCCCGATGCCGACCCGGCCGAGTACGCGCGCGTGCTGGGCACGATGCCGGACTTCGGCGCGTCCGCGCACACCGCCGACTTCGACGCCTCCCTCCTCGCGCTGCCGCTGCCCGCCGCGGACATCACCATGTACCCGCTGCTGCAGCAGCACGCCGAACGCCTGCTGCGCGAACGGGAACAAACGGCCAGCGGGATCGTCGCGCAGGTCCATGCGGCCATCGTCGACGCGCTCGCCCGCGAACCCGTGCGGCTGGCCGGCATCGCCGCGGCGCTGGACCTGTCCCCGCGCACCTTGCAGCGCAAGCTGGCCGACGCCGGCGCGACGTTCCAGCAGGTGCTCGATGCTGCCCGTTACGCGCTCGCGATGGATTATTTGCGCCAGGACGGGCTGTCGCTCGTCGACATCGCTTTCCTGCTCGGCTTCCAGGAACAAAGCGCGTTCACGCATGCGTTCCGCGAATGGTCGGGCATGAATCCCGGCGCGTGGCGGGAACGGACGGCCGGTAAAAAATAGATCTGAACGTGGGCGTTTTCATAACGGATGCCCGCTGCGGTTTTGCTATAACGGCGGGTTGACCCGGCCGCTGGGCTGGACTACACACGGAGAGTCAATACAAATGTGGAAATCATTATTCATTGGAGGCCTGTCCGCGTGCGCACTGGCGGCACATGCCGCGCCGCCGACCATGCAGCGCGTGGGCACGGGCATGGAGGTGCGCACGGACCAGGGCGTGCTGATGATCGAGCCGGTGGCGCCGCGCGTCGTCCACGTCCGCTTCGGCCCCGCGGGCTACACGGGCAATTACAACCCGGCCGTCATCGCGCAGCCGCAGAAGATCGCGTTCGACATCGGTGAATCCGCCGACGCGTGGACGCTGTCCACCGCCGGCCTGAAGGTGCGCGTGGGACGCCAGGACGGCAACGTCTCGTTCCAGACGCCGGACGGCAAGGAGATCGTCAAGGAAGGCGGGCGCGACCTGTCGCGCGGCGTCGTGCAGCGCTTTTATAACGACGACCATGGCACGGTCCTGTACGGCCTTGGCCAGCACCAGAACGGCCTGCTCGACTACGGCGGCAACATCGTGCATCTGCAGCAGGCGAACCGCGACGTGGCCGTGCCGATGCTCGTCTCGCCCAAGGGCTACGGCATCCTGTGGAACAACGCGGCCGTCACGGACGTCGAGGTCGACATCCCGTCCGGACCGCCGATCCTGATCCGTTCGGAAGCGGGCGGCGGCGTCGATTATCACTTCATGTACGGCCCGGAACTGGACGACGTGATCAAGGGCTACCGCCGCCTGACGGGCACGGCGCCCATGATGCCGCGCTGGACGTGGGGCCTGTGGCAATCGAAGGAACACTACAAGACGCAGGACGAGCTGCTGTCGGTCGCGGCGAAATACCGTGAGATGAAGGTGCCGCTCGACGCGGTCATCCAGGACTGGCAGTACTGGCTGCCGGGCCAGTGGGGCAGCCACGAATTCGACAAGGCGCGCTTCCCCGATCCGGCCGCGATGGTGAAAAAACTGCATGACCAGAACGTCCACACGATCATTTCCGTGTGGGCCCGCCTCGACCCGGACACCGCCAACACGAAGGCGCTGGACGCGATGGGCGGCCTGTACCCGCCCACCTATCCGAACGTCTACCCGGCCGGCAAGGGCCGCTGGTACGACGCGTACAACCCGCGCGCCCGCGACCTGTACTGGCGCCAGGTCATGCGCGGCCTCGGCACGCTCGGCTTCGACGGCTGGTGGCTGGACGCGTCGGAAGCGGAACTGGGCGGCTGGTGGGGCCAGATGCGCGAGCTGCAGACCGGCGCCGGTCCGGGCAGCGTCGTCTACAACGCCTATCCCCTGCTGCACACGACCGCCGTGCATGACGGGATGAAGCGCGACCAGCCCGGCAAGCGCGCGTTCATCCTGACCCGCTCCGCCTACGCGGGCCAGCAGCGCAACGCGGCCATCACGTGGTCGGGCGACACGATGGGCAACTGGGACGTGTTCCGCCGCCAGATCCCGGCCGGCTTGAATTTCATGTTGAGCGGTATCCCGTACTGGTCGGCCGACATCGGCGGCTTCTTCGGCGGTTCGCCGAAAGATCCGGCGTACGCGGAACTGTTCACGCGCTGGTTCCAGTTCGGCGTGTTCAACCCGATGTTCCGCGTGCACGGCACCGGCGACGGCAAGGAGATCTGGCAGTTCGACGACGCCACGCAGAAGATCATGCGCGACTACATCGACCTGCGCTACCGCCTGCTCCCGTACATCTATTCGGCGTCGTGGGACGTCACGCACAACGACGGCACGATGATGCGCGCCCTCGCCTTCGACTTCCGCGAGGACGAGCACGCGCTGCACATCCCGGACCAGTACATGTTCGGCAAGGCCCTGCTCGTGGCGCCCGTCGTGCAGGCGAAGGCACAGGCGCGCGACGTCTACCTGCCCGGCAACGACGCGTGGTACGACTTCTGGAGCGGCGCGCAGCTGGCGGGCGGCCGGGTCGTGACGGCGAAGGCCGACATCGCGACCATTCCCCTCTACGTCCGCGCCGGCAGCATCCTGCCGCTGGGTCCCGTGAAGCAGTTCGCGGACGAGAAGTCGGATGCGCCGGTGGATCTCGTCGTCTATCCGGGCAAGGATGGCGCCTATGAACTGTATGACGACGGCGGCGACGGTTACGCCTACGAGAAAGGCGCGTATGCGGTCGTGCGGATGACGTGGAACGACGGAGCCAGACGCCTCGACATCGCGCCGCGCCAGGGCCGCTACGACGGCATGCCGGCCCGCCAGGCGTTCGCGGTGCGTTGCGGTTCCAAGGGCGGCGCCATCGTCAAGGTCGTCTATGACGGCAAGGCGGCGTCGGCTTCGCTGCCGCACTGCGGCATGTGAGTTCGACCCGCGACCTTCAAACCGTCATTCCCGCGCAGGCGGGAATCCAAGTTCTGCGTGCACCGCGATTACGCGTGCAAAATTGGGTCCCCGCCAAGGGCGACGCCTAGTTCGGGGACGACATCAGCGCCTGCGGCCCCGCGCGCGCAAATCATCCACCGCCGGCACGATGGCCAGCCCACACAGCAGCAGCGCCAGCGGCACCGTCACCACGTAGCCGAAGATCTTGAAGCCGAGCGCGCCCGCGACGCCGCCGCAGAAGAAGGCCCCCAGCAGGCCGCACAGCAGGACGAGGCGCCCGCGGTTCGCGGCCACGCGCGGGTGCGGCGGGCTGGTCAGGCCATCGTCCACGTTCCAGTACATCATCTTGCCGAGTTCGATGCCGATGTCGGTGACGATGCCCGTCATGTGCGTCGTGCGGATCTCCGCATGCGAGATTTTCGTCACGAGCGCGTTCTGCAGGCCCATCGTAAAGCACAGCAGCATCACCGTGGCCGGCACGAACAGGCCCCGCACGCTGGACAACTGGGCGCCCAGCACGCCGAAGGCGAGCAGCAGCATGGCTTCGCACAGCAGCGGCAACGCGTATTCGCTGGCCAGCGCACGGCGCCGGCCGTAGTTGACGAGGATCGCCGTGGTGGCCGCGCCCAGCAGGAACGAGACGATGGCGCCGAGCGCGTCGAGCACGAGGTCGAAGGCGCCCAGCGCGAGATTGTCGGCGGCCGACGACACGATGCCCGTCATGTGCGACGTGTACTGTTGCACGGCGAGGAAGCCGCCGGCGTTCACGGCCCCGGCCACGCCGGCCAGTGCATAGCCGAGGTGGCGGTTGGCCCGGGCGCTGCGCGCCTGGGCGGTCAGGGTGCGGACATAGTCGACGGAGCGCTGCATGATTGAATGGGTCCGATTGGGATTCCTTACGTCAATACTAACGCACCCGGGTGCACGTGGCTATAATTGCCCTTCTCACCTCGAATATCGCCAGGAAAACACATCGCCGTGAATCCACATCTCGACCGCCTGCACCCGTACCCGTTCGAAAAGCTGCGCCAGCTGTTCGCCGGCGTCACGCCGAATCCCGACTACAACGCCATCAGCCTCGGCATCGGCGAGCCCAAGCACCCGACGCCCGCGTTCATCCAGAAAGCGCTGACGCACGCGATGGCCGGCCTCGCCACGTATCCGACGACGCACGGCAACGAGCCGCTGCGCGCCGCGATCGCCGCATGGCTGGAGCGCCGCTACGGGATTCCGGCGCTGGATGCGGCCACGATGGTGCTGCCGGTGAACGGCTCGCGCGAGGCGCTGTTCGCGATCGCGCAGACCGTGATCGATCCGCGCAAGCCGGGCGCGCTCGTCGTCAGCCCGAATCCGTTCTACCAGATCTACGAAGGCGCGGCCTACCTGGCGGGCGCCGAGCCCTATTTCGTGAATTCCCAACCGGCCCGCAACTTCGCCTGCGATTACTCCAGCGTGCCGGACGAGGTATGGTCCCGCGTGCAGCTGCTGTACCTGTGCTCCCCGGGCAATCCGACGGGCGCCGTGCTGTCGCTGGACGACTGGCGCGAGCTGTTCGCGCTGGCCGACCGCCATGGCTTCGTGATCGCGGCCGACGAGTGCTATTCCGAGATCTATTTCGGCGCCACGCCGCCGCTGGGCGCGCTGGAAGCGGCGCACCAGTTGGGCCGGAGTGGCGGCACGCGTCCGTACGCGAACCTGATCGTGTTCTCGAGCCTCTCGAAGCGCTCGAACGTGCCGGGCATGCGCTCGGGCTTCGTCGCCGGCGATCCGGAACTGATGAAGAAATTCCTGCTGTACCGTACCTACTGCGGCGGCGCGATGTCGCCGCCGGTGCAGGCCGCGTCGATCGCCGCGTGGAACGACGAGGCCCACGTGCAGGAGAACCGCACGCTGTACAAGGAAAAGTTCAACCTCATCACCCCGCTCCTGAAGCAGGTGATGGACGTGGAGCTGCCGGACGCGGGCTTCTACCTGTGGGCCGACGTGCGCCGCACGGGCCTGTCGGACACGGAGTTCGCACGCGGCCTGTACGCCGAATATAATGTGACGGTTTTGCCCGGCAGTTACCTGGCGCGCGACGCGCACGGCAGCAATCCGGGCCGCAACCGCATCCGCATGGCGCTCGTCGCCGAAGTGGACGAAGGACTGGAAGCGGCGAACCGCATCGTCCAGTTCTGCAACGATCTCAAGGCCTCCTGAAACACCACCTGTATAGACCATTATCATGACCCAACAACTCCAGACCATCATCGACACCGCGTGGGAACAGCGCGCAGACATCAGCCCGACGAGTGCCAGCACCGAAGTGCGCGACGCCGTCGCCCACGTGCTGGCCGGCCTTGACGACGGCAGCCTGCGCGTCGCCCAGAAGGACAGCGGCAGCTGGGTCGTGAACCAGTGGATCAAGAAGGCCGTCCTGCTGTCGTTCCGCCTCGAGAACAACACCCCAATGGGCTCGGCGGCGGGCCTCGGCGGCAGCCTGCAGTTCTACGACAAGGTGCCGACCAAGTTCGCCAACTACAGCGCCGAAGACTTCGCCAAGGGCGGCTTCCGCGTCGTCCCGCCGGCCGTCGCACGCCGCGGCTCGTTCATCGGCAAGAACGTCGTCTTGATGCCGTCGTACGTGAACATCGGCGCCTACGTCGACGAAGGCGCGATGGTCGACACGTGGGCCACCGTCGGCTCGTGCGCCCAGATCGGCAAGAACGTCCACCTGTCGGGCGGCGTGGGCATCGGCGGCGTGCTGGAACCGATGCAGGCCAACCCGACCATCATCGAAGACAACTGCTTCATCGGCGCCCGTTCGGAAATCGTGGAAGGCGTGATCGTCGAAGAGAACTCGGTGATCTCGATGGGCGTGTACATCGGCCAGTCGACCAAGATCTACAACCGCGAGACCGGTGAAGTGTCGTACGGCCGCATCCCGGCCGGTTCCGTCGTCGTGTCGGGCAGCCTGCCCTCTAGCGATGGCAAGTACAGCCTGTATTGCGCGGTGATCGTCAAGCAGGTGGATGCGAAGACCCGTGCCAAGACGGGCATCAACGAGCTGCTGCGCGGCGTTTGATCCGTCATTCCCGCGGAAGCGGGAATCCATACTGGGCATCAGAAATCGTACAGCCGAACGCACATCGACAGTGCAAAGATGCGGCGTCGGTGCCTCAGCATGGGTTCCCGCCTTCGCGGGAACGACGTTGGGGGGTATTACCGCAAAGCAAGGGAGAGAGGCCATGATGATGGAACGCCTGTTCCAGTTGATGAAGGAAAAGAACGCGTCCGACATGTTCTTCGCGGTCAATTCCCCAGTCCACATCAAGATCAACGGGAACCTCATCCCGATCAACCAGAACAAACTCGAGCCGGACAATATCCGCGTGCTGCTGTCGGAAATCGCCTCCCCCGAGCAGATGGACGAGCTGGACCGCGACAACGAGCTCAACATGGGCATCTCGGTCCCGAACCTGGGCCGCTTCCGCCTGTCGGCCTTCCGCCAGCGCGGCAGCATCTCCGCCGTGTTCCGTTTCGTTCCCGCCACGATTCCACCGCTCGCCGAGCTGGGCCTGCCGTCCGTGCTGTCGGAACTGATCATGGAAAAGCGCGGCCTGCTGCTGATCGTCGGCGCCACGGGCTCCGGCAAGTCGACGACGATCGCCTCCATGCTCGACCTCCGCAACGAGCAGCGCCACGGCCACATCCTTACGCTGGAAGACCCGATCGAATACCTGTTCAAGAACAAGAAATCGATCGTCAACCAGCGCGAGATCGGCAGCGACGCGAAAAGCTTCGACGTCGCCCTGCGCAATTCGATGCGCCAGGCACCGGACTGCATCCTGATCGGCGAGATCCGCGACAAGGACACGATGGCCGCCGCCCTCGCCTACGCCCAGTCCGGCCACCTCGTGCTGGCCACGCTGCACGCGAACAACAGCTACAACGCGCTGAACCGCATCATCAGTTTCTACCCGATCGAGAACCGCCCCGCGCTGCTGCAGGACCTGTCGTCCGCCGTGAAGGCGATCGTGTCGCAGCGCCTCGTGCGCGCGAAGGCCGGCGGGCGGCGCCAGGCGGCCGTGGAGATCATGGTCAACACGCGCTACGTCGCGGACCTGATCGAAAAAGGCGAGATCGGCCAGATCAAGGAAGCGATGGACAAGAGCCTGTCGCCGGGGTCGCAATCGTTCGAGAAGGCGTTGCTGGAACTCGTGCAGGCCGACCTCATCACGCAGGACGAGGCGCTGGCCAATGCCGACTCGGCCACCAATCTGCTCTGGCTGATCAATAACGGGCCGGACAGCAAGGCGAAAGAAGAGGAAACGCCCAAACCGGCCGAGCCGGATGGGCCGTCGTTCACGGAATTTACGCTGGATAATTGACTTGACTGGTCGTCCCCTATCGACCGCACTGCTGTGTGGCCTGCTCGTATTATCGTCCTCGAATGTGCATGCCGCGCCTGGTTCGGGCTGCGTCGGCGATGACTTCCTGCTGCAGCGCGATACCCTCGAGGCCGCCAAGGTGACCTTGCCGGTGTTCGCCCACTTCTGCTATCGCGACAAGAGCGGCGACTACGTGGTGTACCTGACCGCAAGCGGCGACCGTCGCTACGGTGACGACACCTTGTCGAGCAAGATCGGCGCGCACTTGTTCAAGATAAATGCAGGGCCAACCCTGGCGGCCATGGGCACGGTCAGCGACAGCGCACCGGCCGGGACGGCCGGTGTGCAATGGTGGACCAAGCTGACCGAGTTGAACGACATCGACGGCGATGGCCTGGTCGATCCGATCCTGGTCTACCGCTTCTACGCCAGCGACAACGGCAAGATGCTGAGCGACCCCTATGAAGGCCGGCTGAAGATGATCGCTTTTCACCGTGACGCCAAAGTCGCCATCCGTGCCATCACGGGCAACCTCGACCTGCAACGGTCGACCACCGCCAGCGCGTCCTATTTCAAGCTGCCGCCCGTCCTGCAAACGCATCTGGTGCGGAAGATGAAGCGGATGTATGACGAACAGCAGTTTGGATTCGACAACAGCCACGCCTTCAAGCCGCAGAAGTAAGCCGGCCTCGACATTACCGTCATTCCGCTCACGCCCGCGTTCGGGCCGCTGTCGTTGCGGGCGCCGCAGGCCATGGTCCCGTTCCACACGACGGCCTCCGCAGCCGGCCAGCAACGTCAGGAAACAGGCGGAAGCGACAAGGATGCGCATGGGATCTCCAGGGTTGGATTCACGTTGTTAATTTACGGAAATGTTAAATCCTTGTCTAATCAGCGTACATAACGCCGCCCTCCCTTCGCCATTGGTAAACTGTCGGTGGGATAGCTTGCCTGTGCTATCCTTCGCGCCTTCCCGAACAGCAATACCCACCCGCCATGAAGAAGACCCTCTACGGTATTCCCAACTGCGACACCGTCAAGAAAGCCCGCACCTGGCTCGCCGACAACGGCCAGGAATTCGATTTCCACGACTTCAAGAAACAGGGCCTGGACCGCGCCACCGTCGCGCGCTGGCTCGAGCAGATCGATTGGGAAACGCTCGTCAACCGCAAGGGCACCACGTGGCGCAAGCTGAGCGACGAGCGCCGCGCGCAGGTCGTCGACAAGGCCAGCGCCCTCGACCTGATGCTGGAAAATCCGTCCGTCATCAAGCGTCCGGTTCTCGAAGGCGGCGGCCGCGTGTCCGTCGGCTTTTCGGCCGCCCAGTACGAAGACCTGTTCGGAGACTGGCCGGCATGAAGCCGTCGCGCACCCAACTCCTGACGGAGGAGCTGATCGCGCTCGACTCCGTCACGCCGCAGGACAAGGGCTGCCAGCAGAAGCTGCAGGCCCTGCTGGCGCCGCTCGGCTTCCGCTGCGAGACGATCGAGTCGAACGGCGTGACGAACCTGTGGGCGCGCCGCGGCGACGCGTCGCCCGTGTTCGTGTTCGCCGGCCACACGGACGTCGTGCCGACCGGTCCCGCCAGCCAGTGGGCGTCGCAGCCGTTCGTGCCGACGCGGCGCGACGGCAAGCTGTACGGCCGCGGCGCGTCGGACATGAAGACGTCGATCGCCGCCATGGTCGTCGCCGTCGAGGAATTCGTGGCCGCGCACCCGGACCATATCGGCTCGATCGCGTTCCTGCTCACGTCCGACGAGGAAGGCCCGGCGCGTGATGGCACCGTCATCGTCTGCGACCTGCTGGAAGAACGGGGCGAGACGATCGATTACTGCCTCGTGGGCGAGCCCACGTCCAGTCACGTGCTGGGCGACATGATCAAGAACGGCCGCCGCGGTTCGCTGTCCGGCTGCCTCGTCGTCAAGGGCGTGCAAGGCCACATCGCCTACCCGCACCTGGCGCGCAACCCGATCCACCAGGCGGCGCCGGCGCTGGCCGAGCTCGCTGCCGAGAAATGGGATGAGGGCAACGAATACTTCCCGCCGACGAGCTGGCAGGTGTCCAATATCGCGGCCGGCACCGGCGCCACGAACGTGATCCCGGGCGAGCTGAAGGTCGACTTCAATTTCCGCTTTTCCACGGCCAGCACGGCCGAGAGCCTGCAGGCGCGCGTGCACGCGATCCTCGACCGCCACGGCCTCGACTACGACCTGAAATGGACGCTGTCCGGCCAGCCGTTCCTCACGCCGAAGGGCACCTTGTCGGACGCGATCTGCGGCTCGATCAAGCAGGAACTGGGCGTGACGACGGAACTCTCGACCACGGGCGGGACGTCGGACGGCCGCTTCATCGCCCGCATCTGCCCCCAGGTGATAGAATTCGGGCCACCCAACGACAGCATCCACAAGATCGACGAACACATCGAAGTGCGTTACATCGATCCGCTCAAGAACATCTACCGGCGCACGCTGGAGCGATTGCTCACCATCCCGCCGTCCGCGGCATAACGACGAGACCTGGCCATGACCACGACCCATTTCTGCACGCCCCGCGACCTGCTGCGCTACGCCGTGACCCGTTTCAACGGCGCCAAGCTGTTCTTCGGCCACGGCAGCGCCGAAGCGTTCGACGAGGCCGCCTACCTGATCCTGCACACCCTGAAACTGCCGCTGGACAAGCTCGAGCCCTTCCTCGACGCCCGCCTGCTGCCGGAAGAAATCCTGCAGGTCATGGCCGTCATCGAGCGCCGCGTCAACGAGCGCGTGCCGGCCGCCTACATCACCAATGAGGCGTGGCTGGGCAGCTACAACTTCTACGTCGACGAACGCGTGCTCGTGCCGCGCTCGTTCATCGCCGAGCTGATCCCGAATTTCTTCAGCCCGTGGGTGGCGGATCCGGACGGCGTCGAGAACGTGCTCGAACTGTGCACCGGCTCCGGCTGCCTGGCGATCATGCTGGCGGACGCGTTCCAGAACGCCGTCGTCGATGCCGTCGACATCTCGAAGGACGCGCTGGCCGTGGCCGAGCGCAACATCCGCGACTACAAGCTGGAAGGCCGCGTGAACCCGATCGAGTCCGACCTGTACCAGCACGTGCCGTTCAAGAAATACGACCTGATCGTGACCAACCCGCCGTACGTGAACAGCGATTCGATGGGCAAGCTGCCGCCGGAATACCTGCGCGAGCCGCAGATCGCATTGGCCGGCGGCGAAGACGGCATGGACCTCGTGCGCAAGATCGTCGACGGCGCGGCCGAGCGCCTGACGCCCGAGGGTGTGCTGATCGTCGAGATCGGCAACGAGCGCGAGTATGCGGAAGCGGCGTTCGGACACCTGGGCCTCACGTGGCTGACCACGAGCCAGGGCGATGATGCCGTGTTCCTGCTGACGGCGGAGCAGCTGGCGAAGTAATTCCCAAGACAGCCCTAAAACCGTCGTTCCCGCGCAGGCGGGAACCCAAGCTTGCGTGATCTGCCACGAACTTGGGCCCCTGCCTTCGCAGGGGCGACGTTGGTCAAGATAACTCAGTTCCCCCCCCATGATCCGATTCTCCAACGTCAGCCTGATGCGCGGCACGAAACCGCTGCTGGAAGACGCCGACCTCACCCTCAATCCCGGCGACAAGATCGGCCTGATCGGCGCGAACGGCGCCGGCAAATCCAGCCTGTTCGCGATGCTGCGCAACGAGCTGCACCCGGACCAGGGCGCAATCGACTTCCCCGCGCGCTGGCGCATGGCCTATGTCGCGCAGGAGACCCCGGCGCTGGACCGTCCCGCCATCGAGTACGCCATCGACGGCGACGCCCACCTGCGCACCCTGCAGGCCGAGCTGGACCGCCTGGAAGCCCTGCCCCACACGACGGAGAACGGCATCGCCATCGGCCACGTCCACTCGGGGCTGGCCGACGCCGACGCGTACACGGTGCAGTCCCGTGCCGAGCAGCTGCTGCTGGGCCTGGGCTTCTCGCTGGACCAGATGCGCCAGCCCGTCGCCAGCTTCTCCGGCGGCTGGCGCATGCGCCTGAACCTGGCGCAGGCGCTGATGTGTCCGTCCGACCTGCTGCTGCTGGACGAGCCGACCAACCACCTGGACCTCGATGCCATCATCTGGCTCGAGGACTGGCTCAAGCGCTACACGGGCACCCTGATCATCATCTCGCACGACCGCGATTTCCTCGACGAGATCGTGAACGTGGTCGTGCACATCCACGAGCGCAGCTTGACACGCTACTCGGGCAACTACTCCGCGTTCGAGCGCCAGCGCGCCGCGCACCTGGTGCTGGCGGCCGCCGCGTACGAAAAGCAGCAGCGCACGCGCGCCCACCTGCAATCGTTCGTCGACCGCTTCAAGGCCAAGGCGACCAAGGCCCGCCAGGCGCAGAGCCGCATGAAGGCGCTGGCGAAGATGGAAGAGCTGGCGCCGCTGCGCGCGGCGGCCGAGTTCTCGTTCGAATTCCGCGACCCGGTCTCGGCGCCGAATCCGCTGCTCGTGATGGAAGACGTCGACGCCGGCTACCCGCTGCTCGACGCGCATGGCGACAAGGTCGGCGGCAAGACCATCGTCCACAAGGTGAACTTCTCGCTGCAGACGGGCCAGCGCATCGGCCTCCTCGGCGTGAACGGCGCCGGTAAATCGACGCTGATCAAGACCGTGGCGGGCGACCTCGCGCCGCTGGCCGGCACGGCGACCCTCGGCAAGGGCCTCGTGATCGGCTACTTCGCCCAGCACCAGGTCGAGATGCTGCGCCACGACGAGTCGCCCCTGTGGCATTTGCAGAAGATCGCGCCGACCACGCGCGAACAGGAACTGCGCAACTTCCTCGGCGGCTTCAACTTCCCGGGCGATATGGTGACGAGTTCCATCAAGCCGTTCTCCGGCGGCGAAAAGGCGCGCCTGGCGCTGGCGCTGATCGTGTGGCAGCGTCCGAACCTGCTGCTGCTGGACGAGCCGACCAACCACCTGGACCTGGAGACGCGCGAGGCGCTCACGTTGGCGCTGGCGCAGTTCGAAGGCACCCTGGTCGTCGTCTCGCACGACCGCCACCTGCTGCGCGCGACGACCGACCAGTTCATCATCGTGGCCGACGGCCGCCTGCAGCCGTTCGACGGCGACCTGGACGACTACAAGGACTGGCTGTTCCAGACCAAGCTGAAGGGCGATGCCGGCACGAGCGCGCCGCTGCCGTCATCGACGCCGGCCGCACCGGCGCCCGCCGTCGACCGCAAGGAACAGAAGCGCCTGGAAGCGGAAGAACGCCAGCGCCTGGCCGCGCTGAAGAAGCCCATCGAAAACCGCATCAAGCGGCTGGAAGAGCAGATGGCCAAGCTGAACGCGAAAAAGGCCGAGGTCGACGCCCGGCTGCTGGAGCCGGGCATCTACGAGGCGGACAAGAAGGAAGAGCTGAAGAATCTCGTGGCCGACCAGGCGTTCCTGACGCGCGACCTGGGCAATCTCGAGAACGAGTGGCTGGAGTTGCAGGAGCAGCTGGAAAGCTTGGTAGCCTAGGCGACCTGGCGCGCGCCGTCCTTCTGCGGACGGCGCACCGACATCAGCCGGTCGATATCGACCAGAATCAACCGCCGCGCCCCCATCTGCCCCAGCCCGATCAGGTAATCGACCTGCGCCTGGTCCGCACCGGGCACCGGCGACACCTGCTCGGGCGCCAGCGACACGACGCCCGTCACGCCATCCACCACCATCCCCATCGTGCAGGTCGACAGCCTGAGGATGATCACGTCCGTCATCGGATCGGGCGCGTCCGGCGATGTGCCGCAGGCGGCGCGCATGTCGACGAGCGGCATGATCACGCCGCGCGAGACGGCCACGCCGCCGACGATCTCGCCGTCCGATGTAAAGCGCTCGAGTGCCTTGAGTACCCGGAGTTCCTGCACCTTGGCGACGTCGAGCCCGTACTCGAGGCCGCCGAGGGTAAAACTCAGGAATTGGGTGGTGGTCGTCGTAGTCATGTGCATGGCGGATCCTTTCCTCAAGATCGCCATGCTAAGGCGATGACGATTGGAAATTGTTGAGTGCAGTCAACAATCAATGAGACATTTCCTACCTTGCGCTCGGCGCTTACGTCCGTACAATGTTCGGAATTGACCTAAAGGGGATGACGATGTTCCGGTGGCTGCAAAGCCTGTTTTCCAGCCCGTCCGTGGCGCAACCGCAGCCGCAGCCGCAGCCGGCCGTCGAGCCTGTCCCCGCCCCTGCTCCCGCGCCCGCGTCACCCGCGCCGCAACCGGGCACGGCACCCGTCTCCTTCGAGCAGCTGGAACGGATCAACGGCGCCTGGCACGCCTGGCTGTTCGACCGCGCCGACGGTGGACTGGAACTCTCCGACGCCGAGACGCGCGTGCTGGAGGCGCTGGCCACGATCGTCGCGTCGCAGCAGTCCGGCGCCGCGCTCGTCCGGCGCATGCCGGGACTGGTCCCGCAACTGCTGCAAAGCCTGCGCAGCGAGACGTTTTCCGGGAGCGCGCTGTCGCGCACCATCGCAACCGATCCCGTGCTGGTGGCGGCCGTCGTCCGTCTCGCCAACAGCTGCTACCGGGGAACGGGCCAGTCGATCACGAGCGTCGAACAGGCAGTGATCCTGATCGGCCAGGAGGGCTTGCGCCAGCTGATCACGACGGTCGCGTTCCGGCCCATCATCGACGTGCGTTCGGGATTCTATACACGCCGCCTGGCGCCGCACCTGTGGGCGCACTCGGAGCGCTGCGCGATCGCCGCGCGCCAGATGGCCGGCGCCGGCGTCGAACCGTTCGACGCCTTCCTCGCCGGGCTGCTGCAGAACGTGGGGCTGATCGTCAGCCTGCGCATCATGGACCAGGAGGCGAAGGACGGCGAGCGCCTCGGCTCCGACGTGTTTCTCGCCCAGCTGGCCCGCGCCACGCGCCGCCTGTGCGCAAGCATCGCGCGCGAGTGGAATTTTCCGGAGACGGTCAGTACCGCGCTGCTGGAACAGGGCGACTTGCGGCGCGGCGTGATCATGTCGCCGCTGGGGCGTTTGCTCAAGCTGGCGGATTATCTCGGGAAGGTGCGGATGCTCGTCGCGCAGGGACTTGTCGACGAGGCGGATGAAGCCCTGTTCGCGGGGCTCCCGCCCGAAGCGGCGGAGTGCCATGCGGTGCTGAAAGCAACCGCGGTCGATTGACGTCCGCGTGGGCTCCGGGAGCCCACGCGGAACGTATATCAGCGTTTCAACTTCGCGTCTTCGACGGCCAGCTGCTTGTTCTGCTCATCCAGCCAGGTCTTGAGCGGCGCGAAGTATTCCAGCATCGCGGTCGCATCCATCTTGTCCGACCCCGTCACGGCCTTCAGTGCTTCCGGCCACGGCTTGCTCGTACCCATCTCCAGCATCTGCTGGAACCTGGCGCCGGCCTTCTGGTTGCCGTAGATCGAGCAGCGGTACAGCGGTCCCGTGTCGCCCGCTTCCTTGCACAGCGCGCGGTGGAACTGGAACTGCAGCACATGGGCGAGGAAGTAGCGGGCATACGGCGTGTCGCTCGCGACGTGGAACTTCGCGCCGGCGTCGAAGCCGCCGTCCGCGATCGGTGCCGGACGGGATACGCCCTGGTACTGCTGCGTCAGCGCCCACCAGGCCTTGTCGTAGTCGGCCGGCTTGACCTGCCCGCCGTAGACCTGCCAGCGCCACTTGTCGACCTTGTACGCGAACGGCATGAACGCGATCTTCTGCAGCGCGGTGTACAGCAGCGGACCGATCTCCTGCTTCGGATCCGGGTCCGTCTTCATCAGGCCGACCTTCTTCAGGTAGGCCGGCGTGATCGACAGCGCGACGGTGTCGCCGATGGCTTCGTGGAAGCCGTCGTTGGCGCCGTTCTTGAACATGGGCGACTGGTTGCTGTACGCGAGGTCGTAGTACAGGTGGCCCAACTCGTGGTGGATGACGCGGAAGTCCTCGGCGGTCGGCGTGATGCACATCTTGACGCGCACGTCGTCCTTGCCGTCCAGGTCCCAGGCGGACGCGTGGCACACGACGTCGCGGTCGCGCGGCTTCGTCAGCAGCGAACGTTCCCAGAACGTGGCCGGCAGCTTGCGCATGCCCAGCGACGTGTAGAAGCCTTCGGCATAGCGCGTCATCTCGACGGCGCTCGTCTTGCGCTCTTCCAGCAGCGCCGTCAGGTCTTCACCCTTTTCGAGGCCGGCCGGCTTCAGGATCGGGTACAGGTTGTCCCAGCTCTGCGCCCACATATTGCCCAGCAGGTGGGCCGGGATCGGGCCGTCGGCCGGCACGACGTCCGGACCGTAGGCCTGGCGCAGCTTGTAGCGCGTGTACGTGTGCAGCGAGTCGTACAGGGGTTTCACCTGCTGCCACAGGCGCTCCATCTCGGCCGAGAAGGCATCCGGCGCCATGTCGTAACGCGAGCGCCACAGCGCGCCCGTGTCGGCATAACCCATCGCGCGGGCGCCCTTGTTCGACAGCTCGACGTACTTCGCATAATCCTGCTTGTACGCGGGCGACTGGGCGTGCCAGCCGAGCCAGACTTCCTTCAGGCGCGCGGGGTCGTGGCTCGTGGCCAGCACTTTTTCCAGTTCGCCCAGCGGCATGCAGTCCGGCTTTGCCGCGCCAGCAGCGGCCTCCGGACAGTATTTCGCCTTGCCGTACGCGCCCGTCATGCTGGCGGCCAGGCGCGCGTACGCGCCGCGGTCGTCGGCGTTCTCCAGCATCAGCGACTGCTGCATCAGCATCAGCTTGCGGGCGCTCGCTTCCGAGACCTTCAGGCCGTTGTAGCGGCGCGCCTTGAGGGCGATGTCGCCGCTCACGGTCAGGTATTGTTCGTTGGCCTGCGCGGTCAGCGTCTCGGTGTCGAGCGTGATGAAGTTCTCGGCCACCCACTCGGCGCGGCCGGCGTCGAGGCCCAGCTGGTCGAGCTTCTTTTCGGATTCGGCGACGAAGCGCTCTGCTTCGGCCACGGTCGGCTTGCCCTTGCTGCTGGCTGCCTTCGTTGCGGCATGGACCGGCGCTGCGAATAGCGCGCCGGCGCACATGGCGGCGACCAGCGCGCCGATCGGGCGGCGCTGGAGGATGGGACGCATGGTGTTCAAGGTTTCCCCTCTGTCGGATTGGAGTCGTTATGGGTATGGCCTGGTGGCCACCCCCAAGTATAAACTTTACGACGCGGCGACGGTATCGCTGGACCACGCGACGCTGCCCGCGCCGCCCATGAACAAGAGTTCTCCCGCCTGCGGCCCGCGCAGCCGGGTGCGGATCTCGCGCGGCGTCCACCGCCAGGGCTGGCCGCCCGCGGGGCTGTAGGCGAGGATGCGCACCTGCGTCTCGCCCTGCACCGAGGCGATCGCCACGCTGGAGACGCTGGCCGCGTCGCCGCGCTGCGCCTCGAGGTTCGCGAGCATGTGCGTGCCCGCCTGCTGCTCCGCTTCCGTGGCCTTGATCTTCGCGGAGACGTCGCCGATCGCCTTCAGCGCCGGGCCCACGTCCTGCGCCATCTTCTGGAACTGGCGCGCCTGCTCGGGCGTCAGGCCGATCTCGCCCTTGCGCACGCGCGTGGCCAGCATCAGGTAGCGGCGCACGTCCGGCTTGCCCGTCATCGCATCCTGCGCGGCCTTCAGCTGCGCGGCCAGGGTGGCGAACTGCGCGACGCGCTGCGTCACCGCCGCGATGACTTCGCCGATCTGCTGGCCTTCCTCGCGCAGCACGGCCACGAGCATCTCGCTCTGCTTGCGCGGCACCGTGCATTCCACCGTCACGCGCCGGCCCGCGAGCGCGCAGCCCTCGGCCATGTTCACGACGACTTCGTCGCCGACGATCTCGCAGTTGACGGCATGGTTGACCTCGACGCGCGTGCCCGCGATGACGCAGTTTTCCGCGCGCTCGACGACGATCCGGCCGTCTTCCGCGCACAGCACCGACGCCGACGCGACGCCGCGCACGTGGATGTCGCCGCGCGTATTGCGGGCGCTGCCACCCACGAGGTTCGCGCGCACATCGACCGTGCCGCCGCGCGACACGAGGCTGCCGAACACGTCGCCGTGCACGGTGATGCTGTCGGCCTCGATCACGCGCTTTTCCTGGACTTCGCCGAACTCCTCGTAGTCGCCGGTCAGGCTCAGGTTACCCGTCGTCTTGGCACTGACGCCGTCGCGGCTGACGACCTTGTCCTCGACCGAGATGCGACTCGTCTTCGCATCGACCATCAGGAACCCGGCCGCGCTGGACACGAGGAACTCGCCTTCCGGCGTGCGCTCCACCTTCGTGCCGGTGCCCGCATATGCCGGCAGGTCGACGTCGCGCCCCGGCTCGGGCGGCAGCGGTGCGCCGGACATCTCGAAGCCCATCGCGCCCGCCGTCGCCGGGACTTTCTTCAATAGGCGTACGCCGGCCTGGATCTGCGGGAAGCGGTTCTGGAAGCTGTTCAGGTCGAGGCGGCCGTTGCCCAGTTCGAGCGGCGCGTCGCTGCGGTGGAGGTCATCCGACACTTCGACGATGTGCGCATCCTCGCCCGGCACCGGATCAAGCTGGCGCGCGACCGTGACGCGGTCGGCCCTGGTGGATTCCAGCGCCGCGCGGATGGCCGGCAGGTCGAGGCCGAAGCGGATGCCCTTGATCCACACGTCGGCGATGAATTCGTCGAGATCGAGGCGGGTCTGGAAGCCGACGGCGTCGGGGTCGGCCGGGTCGGGCAGCCAGACGGGCTCGAAGTAATATTCCGCGTAGCCGCGTCCGATCTTGACGGCGCGGTACAGCGCACGGCGCGCCGGATCGAAGGTCTGGATGTCGGCCGCGAAGCGCACGAGCGTCGTGCCGTCCGGCCCTTGCGGCAGCTCGGGACCGTGGCCGAAGAGCGCCTTCATCAGCACGGGATAATCGATCCCGGTGAAGTAGTTCCCCGCGCGGTAGACGTTGTCGATGGCGGCCACCAGCGTGGTGCCGAGCACGGAGGGATCGGCATACACGCCGTCGTCGCGTTTGGCGATGCAATGCTCGGGACCGGTCGCGGCGATGCGGGTCGCCGTTACGGAAAGGTCTGTGGTCACGATACGCTCCGTGCGGTTGATGCCGCGGCATGGGCTGGGCCGCGGCAGAATCCGGCTAGCGTATCATGTTGTCACCTGAAAATAAACATCAAGCAACTAAGTTGATGCAAAGAAATTTCAGCGACGCTGCGGGTACAGGTCCATGCCCGCTTCATTGATCTGGCGGCGCAGGTCGCGCCGTTCGTCCGGCGTCATGCGGCTGCCGCGGCGCTCATGCTGCTGCTCGCGCTGCTCCTGCTGCTGGGCGCGGCGCTGTTCCTCGTAGGCGCGCATGTCGTCGCGCTGGTCGCGGTCCTGCGGAGGCAGGCGGAAACGCGAGAACTGCGGCTGCGATTGCGATTGCAAGTCACCCCGGTCGCCGCGGTCGTCCCGCCGGTCGCCGTGTTGCTGGGCAAACGCGCCGCCGGCTCCCAGCACCAGGGCGCACGCCAGCACAGCGCGGCGGGCCAGGCGGCCGGCCTTTTTCGCTGCGTGGTGATGTGTGAACGCACTGTTCATGGTGTTCCTCATTCGCGTTGCCGTGTCAGGAGTAAGCTGTGGTTTTGAGCTGTAGTGTAAGCTGCGATTCGATGAGGCCAGTGTATGAGGAATCGTCTTCGGGCATAAGGCGAATTGGGTAAAGTTTGTAACACAATGTAATGGCTCAACGATACCCCCTTGGCGTCGAGCCATAAGACGTTACCATAGCGACATTAATCTGACAAATCCGACAGAACGATGAATGCAACGAGCTCGAATGCCGGCACGGCCGGCGCGAATGGCGGCCACTCCGCCCGGATCATGGTCGTCGACGACGACGTGCGCCTGCGCGACCTGCTGCGCCGCTACCTGACCGAACAGGGCTTCCAGGTCGTGACGGCCGAAAGCGCGCCCGCGATGAACAAGCTGTGGCTGCGCGAGCGCTACGACCTGCTCGTGCTGGACCTGATGCTGCCCGGCGAAGACGGCCTGTCGATCTGCCGCCGCCTGCGCGGTGCCGGCGACCAGACCCCGATCATCATGCTGACCGCGAAAGGCGAGGACGTCGACCGCATCGTCGGCCTCGAGATGGGCGCCGACGACTACCTGCCGAAGCCCTTCAACCCGCGCGAGCTGGTGGCGCGCATCAACGCGGTCCTGCGCCGCAAGGGCCCGGACGAAATCCCCGGCGCGCCGAGCGAGACGCCGCAGACCTTCGAATTCGGCGACTTCGTGCTGGACCTCGGCACGCGCACGCTCAAGAAAAACGGCGAGACCGTGCCGCTGACCACGGGCGAGTTCTCGGTGCTGAAAGTGTTCGCGCGCCATGCGCGCCAGCCGCTGTCGCGCGAAAAGCTGATGGAACTGGCGCGCGGCCGCGAGTACGAAGTGTTCGACCGCTCGCTCGACGTGCAGATCTCGCGCCTGCGCAAGCTGATCGAGCCGGACCCGTCGAGCCCGCTGTACATCCAGACCGTATGGGGCCTGGGCTACGTATTCATTCCTGAAGGCCAGCCGCGCTAGTGTTCGCATCAACGTCGAAGGAACAGGCCATGCCGCGGATTTTCGGCAGGATGAAGAGTGGCCTGTTCTGGCGCACCTTCTTCCTGCTGTCCATGCTGACGGGCCTGTCGATGGCCTCGTGGATCGGCATGCTCAATGTCTTCCAGCGCGGCCCGCAGGTCGAGCAGACGGCCGAGCTGCTCGTCTCCGTCGTCACCATCACGAAGGCCGCGCTGACGCACTCCGCGCCCGACCTGCGGCGCGAGCTGCTGTTCGAGCTGGTGTCGAACGAGGGCATCCGCATCTACGACGTGAAGCCGACGGATACGGTCGAACCGCCGCCGCCGAATTCGCTGATGCCGGAAGTGGCCGCCCTCGTCCGCGACAAGCTGGGGCCGGACACGCGCTTCTCGCGCATGGTCAACGAGATCCCCGGCTTCTGGGTCAGCTTCGACATCGACGGCGACAAGTACTGGCTCATGCTCGAGCGCGACAAGCTGCCCGGCCTCACGCGCGTGCAGTGGCTCGGCTGGGCCACGGTGGTCGGCGTGCTGTCGCTGCTGGGCGCGGCACTGATCTCGAGCCTCGTCAACCTGCCGCTGGCGCGCCTGACGGCGGCCGCGCGCTCGATCGCCCAGGGCAAGCGCCCCACCCCGCTGCCGGAAAAAGGATCGCGCGAGATCATCGAGGCGAACCGCAGCTTCAACCAGATGGTCGACGACCTGCAGCAGCTCGAGAAGGACCGCGCCATCATCCTGGCCGGCATCTCGCACGACCTGCGCACGCCGCTTGCGCGCATGCAGCTGGAAGTGGAGATGGCGCCGCTGTCGGACGAAGCCCGCACCGGCATGCAGTCGGACATCGCCCAGATGGACGCCATCATCGGCCAATTCCTCGACTTCGCGCGCCCCACCGAAAGCGCGACGTTCGTGCCGGTGAACCTCTCGGAACTGCTGGAAGATTGCGCGCACGCGGCCGCCCGCCTGCCGGACGTGCGCACGACGACCGACATCGACGCGGACATCCACGTGATGGGCAACTCGACCGACCTGCGCCGCGTGATCAACAACGTGATCGAGAACGCGCGTCGCTACGGCAAGACGCCGGGCACGGACGTCACCGAGATCGACATGGCCCTGCACGTCAGGATGACGGGCCACGGCCGCCGCGCGGTCGTCGAGATCAACGACCACGGCACCGGCGTCCCGGACGACCAGATCGAGCAGCTGCTGCGGCCGTTCACCCGCCTGGACAGCGCCCGCGGCCAGGCCAACGGCGCGGGCCTGGGCCTCGCCATCGTCGAACGCGTGATCACCCGCCACAACGCCGAGCTCACCGTGCGCAACCGCGACGGCGGCGGCCTTGTGCTGCAGTTCGCGTTGCCGCTGGCCACCTGAGCATTCCCTTCCGGCATCATCAGTTGCGGCGTTAAGCGAACCGCCGCACGGTCGCGCCCGCAACGCGGCAGTACAGTCGGCCTACACCTACTTATGAGGAGGCCAAGATGAAAAAACTGCTCATTGCCGCTTTGGTTGCAGGTTCCTTCGGCAGCGTCGCGCTGCCGGCCGCCGCCGATGTCGTCATCCGCACTGCCCCGCCCCCACCGCGCGACGAACGCATCCCGGCCGCGCGCCACGGCTACGTGTGGGCGCCGGGCCATTGGGAATGGCGTCACGGCCGCTACGTCTGGACGAACGGCAAATGGCTGCGCGAGCGCCATGGCTACGCCTACCGCGCCCCGACCTGGGTCGAGCGCGACGGCCGCTGGGTGATGGAACGCGGCGGCTGGCGCCGCGGCGACCGTGACGGCGACGGCGTGCCGAACCGGTTCGACGATCATCCCAACAATCCGCGCCGGGACTGACGCAGCCGCAGCACCGCGCCCGGACAGGCTGGCCGGGCGCACCACAAAAAAGAAACCGCCCGCGCATTGCTGCGCCAGGCGGTAAATCCAAGTTTGCACTTGGAGGAGACAGAGGAGACACGCGCCCGAAGGCGCTGAATCAGGATGGCAAATTGGGACGGCGGCCGCGCCTGCAAGAGGGCAGGCGCATAAATTTTTTCCCGTCGACTTGTAGGCCCTGTCGCACAATCACTGCTAGACTGCCCGCCATGGATACCGACCTCCACCTGCGCACCTACGGCGCCGACATCGTCACCGACCGCCACGTGTTCGCCCAGCTGGTACTGCCCGTGAGCGGCGCCGTGCTGCTCGACATCGAAGGCCGCCGGGGACGGCTCGACCCGCTGCGCGCCGCCTGCGTCGCGCCGAACGCCTGGCATGCCCAGTGCGGCATCGGGACCAACCGGTCGCTGATCCTCGACGTCGAACCGGCCGCCATGTCGCACCCGGCCTGGGACCGCATGCTCGACCGCCCGTTCATGAGCCTCGGCCCGGGCGCGCGCAAGCTGGTCGAATTCATGGGCGTGATGCGTACGCAGGCCTTCGATCGCGGACTGCTGCGCGGCTGGGTCCCGCTGCTGCTCGACACCATCGCGCTGGACGCCCCCCGCCCCACCTCGCGCCTCGCCGCGCTCATGGCCAGCGTCGAAGCGGAGCCCGGCCTCGCCTGGACGACGGATTCGATGGCGCGCCGTGCGGGCCTGTCCGTCAGCCGCCTGCACGCCCTGTTCCGCACGGAACTGGATACGAGCCCGCACGCGTGGCTGCGCGACGTCCGCCTGGCACGCGCACAGGCGTGGCTGGGGGACACGTCGCGCTCCATCGCCGACATCGCGCTGGCGGCAGGCTTTTCGGACCAGAGCGCGCTGACGCGGGCGCTCAGGGACGTGACGGGGATGACGCCTGGGGCGTATCGGCGGGCGAATCGGCATGGCTGAGCGTGTGATGTCTTGCGCACGGCTCGTTGCGGTCGTGGCCGGCCTTGGCTGCAGTTCGTCCGTGCTGGCGGAACCCGTGCCGTTTGCCGGACGCTGGCTCGCGGACGATCAGGCGGGATCGCCCTACACGACGCTTACCGTGAAGGGCGACACCATCGCCTGGCATGGGCGGGACAAGTCGGTGACCAAGTGCATGCGCCGATTCGCGGTACAACAGGAAAAGCCGGGAACGGTGTACGTGAACGCGCGCGGCACGAAGTTCATCGCGGGGGCCAAGGGCAGCATACCGACCTATCTGCTCCAGCTGGATGGCGGTACGTGCGGCAGCGGTGGCTCGGCGGTGCGGATCAATTATCCGTTGATCTACGATACCCAGCATATCGAATTGATCGAGTATGCCGCCGGGAAGCCCATCGGGGCACAGCGGTTTCATCGCAAGAAATGAAAGCTGCTGGCCGAAGACTGACCTTTCGCCCGAAGCGGACGCTAAGGTGAAACCGGATCGCCAGCATGATAGCCCAGCGTCTCGGCACTGACGAGCGTAGTGGACGTCGGGAGTTTTACGCCCAGGTTCAGGAGTGGGATCAGAATTTGGTAGTCGACCGCTTCGCAATCGGTATCGGGTTTGCATATCCGGGCACGAACGATGCGAATACAGGTATTGGATGGGCTTGTTGCGCTGCCGTAAGGATTTGTCAGGCAGTTGTGACGGTTCTGGCCGGGGCTGCCGGGCATGGATCCGGCCGAGATGGGTTCGTAAGTCGTCGTCGCGCCCTGTGTGAGGTACAAGTAGTCGATGCGAATGTGCTGGTCAGTGATGGGGGCACCGAATGGAAGTTCTCCCGGGGAATCTCGAAAAATCGCGTGCTGCTTTGCAAGATCCAATTCGGTGGTTTCGCGCCAGTCGATATTGGCGGCGGCCCTCGCTGCCCTCCGGGTGACCTCGGCGAGTGTGTTGTACATATACATGATCCGGGCGAACTCTATGGTGCCGAATACCACCGTGAAAAACAGAAGCGCGACAAGCGCAAATTCAACTGCCGCCACACCGCTTTGTGCAGCCCACCGCGGGGGCCGAATTGATAATCTCCTCACCTCAGCCCCCTACATAGTCCGTTGCCATGACCGCCCTGAGAATGATTGGCCCTCCATCGGTAAATAGTTCTGTAAATGGATCGAAGAACGGGTCGGAAACGGAAACGGTGACGCGTACCGACACCTTCTTCGGGACGTCGTAGCCGTAGCAAAGGTCCCAGTACGGGGTCGGACTACCTACGTAACACAGGGCCGTAGCGCTGATGCCCCCGCCAGGGTTCAGTTCTGCGAGCTCATCCATTGCGATTTTCTGTGCCACCACGGCAACCGGTACCACGGGGCCGGCTGACGATGGCGCGATTTCCCGCAAAGTTGTCGCCGCCAGGAACCTGGCGCCGTCATGCGCGGCCTTTTGCGCGACGGTGTAGCACCAGAAAACCCGGGCAAAGAACAACACGCCACTTATCAGGAGCAGGAGAATGGGAAGTACGATTGCGCACTCGACGGCAACGCTGCCTCTCTTGCGCAAGGACGGTTTTCGAATCGGTGCGCTCATTGATAGATCTCCACTGGCCCGCCCAGCTGATCGTCAGTCACAAGGCCGCCGAACTCCGCGTAGATGGAGCCGGAATCGGCCGGTATGGTCATCAAGAATTTCCCGATCCCAAGCACCGTCGCGGTAGAGCCGGTGACCGGACACGAAAGCAGGGGTAGGTTCAGGACCCGTCTATTCTTGGCGCCGGGCCGGCGCGCCACTGTTGGTGGAGTCTGAAAATATGAGCTGCCACTGGTCGTGAGATAAGGTGTCGAGCCCGGATAGGTCCCAACCGACGAAGCCGAGCCGTACAACTTGCTCCAGATGAGTGAAGTTGCATTGAAGGACGTATAGCCCCCGGCGGGTTCCGGTGCGGCAGGATCTGCAACGGACGACCAGGGAACCGCGCGGGCAAAAGACCAGAGCGCTCCGTAATCCACCGCAGTCGGGTAATTCGTCGGCCCGATCTCGGCAACCGTCTGCAGCTTTGCGCTAGTCGAGGTATCCGTTTTTGCAACCTGGACTGTAGCCTTCGTGGACATCCAGCTCACGCCAGCAAACGCGTATTGCTTGACATTGCTGTCCGGCGGCGAGGTGTTGACGTCGCAGGTCCCTGAATAAGGGTCGAATCGGGAGTTGAGATGACTGTAGTACGTACCAATCGGAAATGGGCTCTGGACGGCGACCGTCGCACCCGTCACTTTCGCGACGGCCATCGTTCCCGTGCAGATATACGGCTCGTAAATCGATTGATTGAAATTGGTTGTAGCGCCGCCTGCCAATGAAACCGGGTCGACCTGGAAACTCATTGCTGTCGGCCCGTTCGGATTGAGGTTCATGAGGTTATAGCCGACACCGCGGCGAAAACCGTACTCGGCCAGTTCGTCGTATTGGGTCCCGTTCGCGTTCTGGCGCCTTGCCCTCGCCGTGGGAGACATGGCGCAAATGGCCAGCGGCGTAACCTGGAGGCGCGCCTTGCCTGCAATGGTAACGTGGCCGATTTCGACGGAACCGAAAGATGAGGACAGTATGGGAGCGAAGAACATGTCGACTTTTCCGTAATGTCCGCTCAGCAGCTCGGTGTCCACTTTTACGAAGACCAGCCCGGCTGGAGCAGCTGCCGCCTCTCCATCGGATTTCCAGCCCGTGTTGTCGTCAGGTGAAGCCCCGAATTTTATCGCGGCATTTTCCCAAGTAATATTGTTCAGATAGTCGTACCTGGGACCATTCGCCGGGTCTTCCACGACGCCCTGCGCAGCAGCCAGCGCCGCGCTGATTCCAGTGCTTGTTCCATCCAGTTTTTTTGCTGCGGCGATCGCAACTGCGTCAGCCAAGGTCTGCATTTCCACTTTACGGTTGTAAATCCGCGAGAAATCAAGAGCAAGCATAAAAAAGCCAAAAATTACGGGCAGAAGTACGGCGGTCATGATGGCGATTGCGCCAGTTTCCCGATTTATGCCGTGACCGGAACAAGAGAATGACCAGCCTGTCAGGAAAGGGGAATTCCGATCGAGCATGGGCATCTTTTCTTTCATCTCGTTCCTCCTTCATCTGGCGATTTTTGCGACAGATCAATTAAATAGAGTCACGGTAAATTTTAAGGTTGAGCAACACTGTGGCATTGATTCCCAGCAATCTCGATTGGGATGCGGAGAACGTACAACACTGTCTGCGCCCAGGCAGCGAGCCAGCGGGGCATTGAACAACCAGGACGTTCTGAGGCCTCAAATGGTCTGGCAACGACTGAGCCACATCAACTTTAGGCAGGCGCTTGCTTGAGGCAAATTTCTCGGACGAGCAGACTAGACATTTCCTGTGATTCACAAACGTCGAACCCGTCGCCCATTGACTTTGGAAAGCCATCATCATGGTTCGCAGAACAATCGACTCGGCAACGGCAAACCTGACGTTCAGTGTATTTTTCTGCTCGATCCTTGGTTGGAGCGTGCTTGAAATCCTGCTTTTGCAGCGCGGCGGGGGAATACGCTTGCATCTCGCGGTCATATTCATCGGCTGCATTATTTCTTCCCTCGCACTACGCAGGTGCAGGACATGGTGGCCTGGATTCGGCAGTATCACTCCCGGCACCCAGGCTGCATCACGTGGCTATAGCGCCGGAGATATATTGCCGTGCCTGGCATTGGCAGTGATCGGGGGGCTTTGGGGGCTGTCCATAAAATCCGGTTCCTGCACCCTTTTCATGTTCTGCATAGCTGGACTGATCTTTTTCCCTTGGTCCAGGATCAGCTTCTGCCTGCGGCACTTCTTCGTATCCAGCGCAGTGTTGGTCCTGGGCGCCGGCGCGGCCCTGGTGTCCGGAGGCGTCCTGGCGCCTGCTGGGAATCCAGTGGCCCTGTTGCCCTACATGCTAGACGCATGGGCACTCTGGGTTATCGCCGTTTCGCTAGTGGCGCTGACTTATCGGAACGGCTTCAAACGTAAGACATGACAGACTGAGCCTCCAATTTCGATGATTTTTTGTTATTATTAATCATCGACACATCTTTTGGCGGCCATGGCTCTCGTGATTCACCCTGATCGACGCTCGGGAGATCGACGTACCGATGGCGTCACCGCAAAAATCCTGCGCACCATGTTCGCCATGCGGCGCAGTTTCGGCAACGCCGCCGCGAAAAATCTACTCTTGCGAAATGGCCTCGACGAGGCGCTGGTCGAGCGCGTGCTGGCCATTCCCGAGGAGCGCCGCGCGGAGCGACGTCGTACCGATGAAGCGCCGTCTGCGTCCGCGGCCCCGCATCCAGCGTCGACCGACGACGACGAACCGGTCACGCTCGACTCGGCAGCGATGGCGATCCTGCACCGTCTTCGCTTTGAAGCGGACACCGGCATGCACAGGATGACGATTGCCGAGTGTCCCGTTGAATTGCGACGGTTTGGCCTGATTCAGCTGGATGACGACGGCAAGCCCGTGATCACCGTGAAAGGGCGGCAGGCGCTGAAGCATTATGCCTGCGTGCGTGCGCTCAACAGCATTCAATGCGGCCTCGAAGCGCCCATGATGAGCGAGGAAATCCGGATCTGGCTGGAATCGAATTTGTTTTTGCAGCGTATCGGCAACGACTACCAGATCACGGAGCTCGGCAATAGCTGGCTCGAATTCAACCGGTCGATTTCGCAGAATCGGGCAGTGCTCTAGCGCGCAAAACAGGCATCGAGAGACGCGGTCAATTCGCCAGTAGTTCCAGCCAAGACACCCTGCCGCCCTCCCCCGACAATGGATGCTTTCCGCATCTGGAGCATCCCGTGAGCACGCACAAAACCCTCCTCGGCATCGCGGCCGGCATCGTCGCCGGCGCGTTCTGGGGACTCGTCTTCCTGGCCCCCAAGCTGGCCGCCGATTTTCCGCCGCTGCAGCTGTCCGCCGGGCGCTATCTCGCCTACGGGCTCGTCGCCGCCGTGCTCGTCGCGCCGTCGTGGCGCCGGCTGAAGGCCGCGCTCGGGTGGCGCGAATGGCGGGCGCTCGCGTGGCTCAGTTTCATCGGCAATATCCTTTACTACGTGTTGCTGGCCAAGGCCGTGCAGACGGGCGGCGTCGCGATGACGGCCTTCGTGATCGGCCTGCTGCCGCTCGCCGTCACGCTCGTCGGCAGCCGCGAGCGCCATTCTCCGACACTGCGCGACCTGCTGCCCTCGCTGGCCTGCAGCACGGCGGGGCTCGTCTGCATCAGCTCGCAATCGCTTGCCACCTCCGGCTGGGGCTCCCTGACGGGCTTGCTGTGCGCCGGTGGCGCGCTCGTGTCGTGGACGACGTATGCCGTCAGCAACAGCCGCTGGCTCGCGCGACTGGCCCACGTGTCGGCGCAGGACTGGAGCCTGTTGACGGGCGTCGTCACGGGCCTCGAGGCGATCGTGCTGGCGGTGCCCGCGTTTTATGGCGACACGCTCGTCCACACGAACGCGGACTGGCTGCGCTTCGCCGGTCTCATCGGCGCGATGGCGCTGTTCTGTTCCGTGCTCGGCAATGGACTGTGGAACGTGGCCAGCCGCGCGCTGCCGCTCACGCTCACGGGGCAGATGATCGTGTTCGAGACCATCTTCGCGTCGCTGTACGGCTACCTGTGGGAAGGCCGCTGGCCGACGCCGCTCGAAGCGGCCGCGCTGGTGCTGCTGGTCGCGGGAGTTGTCCTGTGCACGCGGGCACATCGCGAAGAAACGCGCGCCACGACGGCGCTGGAGGCCGACATGCGCACTGGGTGAAGCACCGAACAGAGGCAGGCGGCCGCGCCGGGCACGATGGGAACCTGACACAGGAGAACACCATGAAACGCCCAGTTAGACTGCTGAGCATGATCGCCGCCGCGGTACTGGCGGTACCGGCATGGGCCGGCGAGATCGTTAAATGTGTGGACAGCAATGGCCACGTCACGCTGACCGACCAGCCCTGCGCGTCCGGTTCCGTCTCGACGCCCGTGTCGCGCGACACCGGCCCTCTGCCGCCGCAGCGCCACGTGCTGCCCGCGGGCGAGCTGCCGCGCGTGACGTGGAAACGGCCGAATCTCGCGGCGCCCGTGAAGCTGGCGCGCGACATCGCCACGCTGAAGGAAGCGCGGCGCATGCTCATGCTGCAGGATGCGCGCCCGCGCCTGGCCGGTTTGAATTAAAACAGGTGCTCGTCGTACGGGGCAAACCCGCGCAGGTCCGACTCGTTGGCCGAGCTGCCCAGCGTGCGCACGAGCTGCAGTACGTCCTCGCCCTGGATGAAACTCGCCGATGAACTTGCCGCGAGCAGCTTTTCCGGCAGCTGCGAACGCGCCACCGCATAGCCCTGCACGTAGTCGACGCCGATTTCCGCCAGCGTGCGGATCGTGGCCGCGTCCTCGGCCCACTCCGCGATCGTGCGCATGCCCAGGTTGCCGGCCAGGCTGACGATCGCTTCCACGATGGCCACGTTGGCCGGGTGCGCGTTGATGTTGACGATGAAGTTGCCGTCGATCTTGAGCACGTCCGCCGGCAGCTCCTTCAGGTACGAGAACGACGTGTAGCCCGCGCCGAAATCGTCGAGCGCCACCTTCACGCCGAAGTTGCGCACCTGGTCGATGAAGCGGCGCGTGTTGTCCAGGTCGTGCAGCGCCACGCTTTCCGTGATCTCCATGCACAGGCGGCTCGCCACGTGCGTGTAGCGGGCCAGGACTTCCAGCGTGTCCTGCACGAAGCGCTCGTCGTTGAGCGACGCGCCGGACAGGTTCATGCACACGAAGCGCGTATTGGTCAGCGATTCCAGGTTGTCCTCGATCCACGACAGCGTCGTCGACAGCACCCAGCGGTCGATCACGCCCGCGCGCCCGCTCTTCTCGGCGGCAGCGATCAGCGGGCCGGCCGGGGCCACGCGGCCATCCGCCTCGCGCATGCGCAGCAGCACCTCGAAGTTCAGCGATTCGTACGGCGCGGAGAGCGACATGATCGGCTGCATCTCGAGGAACATGCCCTCGGTCGCGTCCGGACCGGACAGGCGCGCGACGAGGTTCAATTCGTTGGTGCGCTCCTGGAACGCGTTCGAACCGCGTTCGTACACGACGAGGCCTTCGTGGTGCCCGCCCTTCGCCTCGCGGCAGGCGCGGTCCGCGGTGGAGACGGCATCCTTCATCGGCATGCCCGGCGACACCTCGATCAGGCCGACGGAGCCGCGCACGTGGAACGCCTTGTCGCCCACGCGGTACGGCGTGCCGCCGATGCGGTCGACGATGCCGCGGCAGATCAGCGACGCCAGCGGGATCGCGGTATCCGGCATGACGATGACGAATTCGTCACCGCCCACGCGGCCGATCTTCTGGCCGCCGGCCAGGGTCAGTTCCATGCGTTCGCACACCTGCTTCAGGACTTCGTCGCCGGCCGCGTGGCCGAACAGGTCGTTGATCAGTTTAAAACGGTCGAGATCGATGTAGGCCAGCGCCAGCGGCTTGCCCGCGTTGAGCAGCTGGGCCGCGCCCTCGAACATCTTTTCGATGCCGCGCCGGTTGAAGACTTTCGTCAGCGGGTCGTTGTTGGCCATGAAGCGCAGTTGCTCGGTGGCCTGGTATTGCTCGGTGACGTCCTGCAGCACCGCCTCCACGCGGCCGCGCGCGAGCGTGGCGCTGACCATGAAGCGCTGGGCGCCGTCGCGGCTGGCGATCTGCATCTCGGCGTCGCTGCGCAGGTGCACTTGCTCCAGCAATTCCGACCACAGGCTGTCGGCGAAGAATTGCTTCCACGACGTGCGGCCAGGGACAATCTCGGTGATACCCAGCATCTTGCGCATGGCCGGGTTGGCGCTCACGATATTGCCGTACATATCCAGCGTGAACAGGCCGACGGGCATCGCCTCGTAGGCATGTTCCAGCTTTTCCTGCGCTTCGCGGCGCTTCTGCGTTTCCATGCGCATCTGCTCGGCGACGGCCAGCGCGGCCAGCAGGCTCGACGCGAGCGCCGCCGTCACGCTGTTGATCACGTTCAGCACCTGGTGCATGCCGAGCGCCGCCGACACGACCTCGGCCAGCGAGGCGACATAGGTCAGCGCGAACGAGGCCGCGAACCAGCCCGCCACGCGGTTGCGCGAACGGATGATGATCGTGATGAGGCCCAGCGTCATCAGCGTGAAGCCGAAGGCCATGATAACCCACAGCATCGGCAGGAACGTCCCGTACGGCATGGTGACGGCACCGATGAGCAGCGGGATGCACGCCCATTGCGTGATGCGCAGCGGGATCGCCCAGCGCGTCTTGACGAGCTCTTCGCGGAACAGGGCCTGGTACAGCGTGAGCGTGGACACGCCGTACAACGCGATCGTCAGCGAGCGGCCCAGCAGCATCCATTGCGGCGGCACGGTCATGCCCAGCCACTGGATGTCCCAGCCGGCCGACAGTCCGGCGATGCGCAGGTTCAGCAGCAGCCAGCCGGAAAACAATACGTACAGAGGCTGGCGGTTGATGAGCGCCGTGATCAGGACGAACAGCGACAGCACGATCATGCCGCCGTCGAGCAGGCCCGACTTGCGGTGGTACCCCTCGACGGACAGGTCGAACTGGGTCTCCGGCCATTGCACGACGTTCACGCGCGCGGGGCCGGCGAAGGTGCCGCGGCACAGGATCTCGCGCGGCAGATCGGTGAGTTGCAGGGCGAAGCCCGCCTTGGACGAATGCAGATAGGGCGTGCCCTGCTCGCGCGTGGCCATGCCGAGCAGTTGCAGGGTGGCGGCGTCCCAGCAGGAAATATCGACCGCGTGGCGCGACGGGAATTCGATGACGTCGCCGACGATGCTGCCGGGCGCGCGCGGACGCGTGCTGAAGCGGAACCACACGGGCGCTTCGGACAGGTGGGTGTCGAAGTACGACACCGGAACGGCGGCATGCAGGCGGGCGTTGGCCGCGGGCGGGCTCAGCGGAGCCGTTTCCTTCAGGACGCGGATGTCGCGCGCATCGCTGCTGCCCGACACGTACTGGCTGTCCCAGCACACGAGGGCGACGATGGAAACGACACCGATCACGATCGGAATCAGATAATAGGCGAACGCCTTGAACGTCAGGTCCAGCGCGGACTGCGCCATGCCCGGCAGTTTCCAGCGACCGGATGATGTGAATTGCATGAGTATCTGCGAAGCTCGTATCGCGGCCCGTGGGCGCGGGCGGCCGTTATCGTTTCGCAAGGATACAGCTTTACAGTAGTGCCGTCATGCAATTAATGGATCAGGCAACAAGTTCATGCCATTCCGATGCCTGCATTACAACACCCATCCTGCCCGCATTGGGTAACGGCGGCCGCACACCGGCATGGCCCCGGACATCGATGTCCGGGTGGTGCGTGTGGCAGAAGAAGTTCAGCAGCGGGTGCTGCGCGGCCGTCCAGCGCTCCTCGATCGTCGTGATGTCGAACGCCATGATCCGGTGCGGAATATTGCCCACGTGGCGCAGCGGGACAAAGCCCAGTTCCGGGAACACGTCGACGAAAGTCAGCTGTTCGTACTGGCGGTCGATCGGCGCGCGGCCCGTCGCCAGGGCCCAGTGGATGCCGTTCTGCTGGCAATACATGACGCCGGCCTTCAGCAGCGCGGTCTTGACCATGCGGCCGATGCGGCCGTTGTCCACGCCCAGGCGGCTCATCTCGGCCAGCGGCTGGCCACGCAGCCAGTCGGGGAGCTCGACGGACTCTTCGACATGCAGCGGCTCGTACAGGTTCGTCTGCATGCGGGCCGTGCCCAGCGGGGCGCCGTCCAGCTTGGATTCGGCGAGGAAAACGATTGCGTCGTCGCCGTAGTCGGCAGATTCGGGCTTGACGAGCTGCCGCGCGAAGTCCGGGACGTGGCGAGCATACGCCGCGTGACGCACGCGGACGGCTTTCCACAAGTCGGCCTCGTTGTCCACGCGGCGGATGGTGAAGGGCAGGCGTTCGGTCGGCTTGCCCACGCCGGCGGCGGGGCCTGAAACGGCGGGGCGAAGAACGCCGGGGTGGCGCATTTCCATGTTGACTCCTGTGTTGATGTTCAGAAACGGATGTTTTGAACTTTATCAACGTTGCAGGGGTTAACAAATTGTCGAAAAAGCGTGTCTTTTGCCCCTATTTCAATTTTCAATAAATCATGATCAATTTCATTAGTCTTTCACCAACATTCTTGCCGTCCCGCTAACGCGGATCGAACCACCCGGTTCCGGACCGATTTCGGCATGCAATAACGACCGCATCCCCATGTCTTCGCCCTGCACGACGTCGATCGCGCCGCCGTGCGGCCAGCCGAGGTCGCGCAGGTAGCCGGCCAGTGCGGCCGTGCCCGCGCCCGTGGCCGGGTCCTCGTAGACGCCGCCGATCGCGAATGGATTGCGGGTATGAAAACGCCGCGGGGACTCCACCCAGGCCAGCACGATCGTCGTCAGGCCGTGCTTCTCCATCAGCGCGCGGCCCGCCTCCAGGTCGTAGCGCATGGCGGCCAGCAGGTCGCGGCTGGCCAGCCCCCGCCCGGGCTGGGTGATCGCTGGTATAGAAAAAATGACCAGCCGG
>NZ_JBKYMO010000018.1:0-32005 GCF_047302915.1 Massilia sp. CT11-108
CTGCCGCCCACCGTCTTCGAGCGGAACATGGCAGCAAAAGAATCTATCGTGGTGTCCGAAATTACTTGACCACTACACCCAGCTTGGAGAAAAGTGGAGTCCTGCCGAGATGCGTATTGCCGGAATGATCTGGGGACACTCCTCAAAATCAGGCCAGCTTTATGCCACACCTATTGAAACCATCGTCGCTGAGCTTCTCTACTAACTGTTCGGATTGGTTGCTGTGACGCGAAAAATTTATGTGGTCGATCAGAATGTCATGCGCTCACCGCGATTTGCGGAGTTCGTCGATGCGCATCCGAATGCAAAGTTTGTCATCCCAGACACAGGCTTGGTGGAAATGGTCAAGAATGAACATTGGGAAGATACCTTTCGGAACAGTTTTGAAGCATTTGTACCCTTGGTAACGAGGTGCTTTATGGCGATGTCCATACAAGAAGCTCGCGAACTGGAAATTAGATCCAGAGCTTCAGCTGAGGGACGATTATTGCCTAGCATTTTCACAGAGTTACTTCGCGGAGCCATCGTAGAAAGTCAGATAGGTAGTGGGCAAACCATGTCGCTACTACGTGACCGGATGGCTGAAGCTCGGGAAGATCTCCAACGGCACGACCTGAACGTCGAGGCAAATCGGGATGAGTTGAAACGCTTGGTTGGCAAGCTTCGTGCCGAGCTTTCGGAAGATGGGATCAAGGCCTGCCGACAAGGAGGAATAGCAGGAAGAATTGCGCGCTTAGGTATTGCCCGGGCAGTCGGGGACGGATTTTATGTGGCGCACATGAAGAAGGCTGGGGTTCCGAACTCCGTGTCGCGAAGGCTCTGGAAGACGAAATCCTTGACCAGGCGCTGGTGTTACGTCCAGGTGCACCATGCGCTGCAGTGGCTCGGGGATGGTGGCCTTGATACCGCAAAGGGCAAAGTCGTCCTCAACGATATCTTGGACCAGGACTACGTGCTGTTGGGCTCAGCCTTTGACGGCGTCCTTAGCCTTGAAACCGATGTTCGTAAAGCGTTGGAAGACCTGCAGTTTATGCTCTCCTTACCGCCTAGTGCCCATGCTCCGGTCATTGTCCGATAGGCGCCTGACCTCAAGGGCTTGGTCTGATTTTCATAAGCTGCTTGACGCTAAGTCTAGGTACGAAACCCAGGGTGTGGTGAAGGGGCTACTAGGCTAGAGCTATGGACGGGCCGTAGCATCGTCTATAGCACGCAACCATCGAGTAGCCCCTTGGTCAGCTGCTGAGCCATATCTTGAAGCGCGACCAGATGCTTGGGGACAGTCCGGCCTTCGCCCGAGTGGTCGGGCTAGACGCGCCGCCCTCCGCTAGAGAATCGACGCTAGGTTCAGCATCCCTTAGCTGGCTGTAGTGCTCAGCTTTGGCCCGCTTGTCTCGGCGCCGTTCTGCTTCAACCTGCGACGCGGACCAGGCGCCGGCCTCTAGGACGCGGCTCCCCCGGATCACATAGTGTGACCGGCACTTCTGGTTCCAGTTGCCCACGGAAGGGTGAAGCGAAATGGATTCGCCATCAAACGTCATGCGCCAGTCGGTAGGCGTAAACGGGGTCACCACGCGATCGCCGCAGCCGCAGCAGCACGAGTGGACCGCAGTCGCGTAGTCCATCGAGATGTACAACACGCCTGGATCCAATTCGCGTGGGACGTTGCGGACAAAGCGATGCTCCAGGGTTTCATGGCGCATCACGACTGGTCTCCGTTTAGCAACATGCCGCCATCAGTCGTGTACGTGCTGTGGTGCTCGTTCTCCAAGTCGCGGTAGAACCCACGGAGCTTCTTCCACTTCACGACCGCCAAGCACGCGTTCAGGGCGTTCAGGTCCGCCACCTGGATGTTGGAGGCGTACACGTCTTGACCGCCGCCGCCAGCGAAGGAGATGCGGCCTGCGTGGATGTGATCGCGCTTCGCTGGTGTACTCGTTGTCACCCGCAAGATACCGCCGAGGCTGCCGTTAGAGAGTTCCAAACCCATCCCGACGTCGATGAATGGAACGCCGAGCGCCTCCAGCTTGGCGACCACGGCGCGCTTTTCCTCGCCTGCGTCCATGCTGAGGAATGCAAACGTGATGCCGTCAAGCAGCCCCAGCGTCTCCGCGCTCATCTTCACGGGGTGCGCCGCGATGCCCCGATGCATCCGTTCATAGATGCCCTTCAGGTATTGCACCTTCTTCGGGGCGTCCCGCAGCTCCTCCAGCGATGGCGCGCCCGGCGCGCGGAACGCGTTGTGCGACAGGAATTCGTCATCATCGAACAGCCGGATTTCCTTTACTGGAGTCTTCGCAACCAGGTCAAGGATGTAACCGCCCGTGCCGCCAGTGCCCAGGATGCCCACCACCTCGTTCTCCAGCTTGCTTGCGAGCGCCCCCAGGCCGACCCGGCTCGATGCGGTATCGAGGTAGTTGAAGACGCTGTGTTCGTCTTCATCATCGGCGCCGCGGATCAACCGTGCGCTAATACCGGGCTGGAGGACGGCCGCCGGGCCAGCCAATATCGTTGCGTAAGTAGACATCTTGGCGTAGTAGTCCGGATAGCCGTCCTGGTTAGGCTTGCTGGAGAAGCTGTACCGTGCGGTGAGTCCGTGGCCGAGGTCGGTGTTCGGCGACGCGTGAGAAATCCCTGGCAAAGGCGTCCCATCCGCGTTGCACGGGAAATCGCCGTCCCAATGGATCACGTGCGTTTCCGGCTTCCGCGTCTGATCGCCAGCCAGGTCAAGCATAGACACCAGGGCGCCGGTGCGCACGCGGCGCTGGGCATCGACGTAAGGGACCTCCCGCATCACCAGGAGGCTTCCCTGGATGCGGACGAAGTACCCCTCCGACCGCAGCCGGGCCAAGTCGGGATTACGACTGAACAGTTCGCGTGACATTGAAGATAGTCCCATGGTTTTTGACTTCAACAGAGCCGCCCTCGCCGAGTTCACCGGCGTGGGGGAGCGAGGCCGCATTGCGGTACGTCATGGAGAACTTGACGTTGGTTTCCGGCGGCGCGTTCGGATGAGAAAGCTTCACGACCTGTTCGAAGGTGACGTGCTTGTCCGGCACCGTCTCCTCGACAGCGTTGACCAGGATGACGTAGCCCTTGGTCGGCCGCGGGGCCACGATGAACCGCTCGATGCCAGGTGCATCGAGGTTGACCCGGTCGTCCGGCTCGATAAGACGGTCCTCGCCGCCTCGGACCTCGAGGAAGATGGCCTCCTCGGGCGACGGATCAGCGAGGTCATACAGAACGCTGCCGAGCAGGTCAGCACGGCCCCAGGCCATCTGGCGGTCGTTCAACGAGAACTTGAAGTCGCGGTCGGACTTGAACGCGATGAAGCGTTCAGCACCCCTGCCGCGCAAGTCTACGGTCTCGTCGAGCCGGATGTCCTCGAAGTCGCCCGAGGCCAAGAGCGCAAAGAGCAGGTAGTCGCCACGGCGGTCAAGCCCAGCACTGTCGAGAATCTGCCGACCGGTGGGAACTGGGTCCGTCACGTCAATGTGGCGGAAGGTCAGACCTTCCAAGCCGAAGAGAATGCGGTAAGCGGCAGCTTCCCGCAGAGGGCGATCCTCACGGATCGCATCGCCAACGTTGTCAATATCAGGATGTTTCATAGGGTCCTTATGGTTGATGTAGCGAGATTTTTCTCGTCTACATCCCTCTAATCGGACCCGCCGCATGCCGCCGGTAAGCTTTTTTTCAGAAATTTTTGTAGAGCGTGCCCGGCGGCACCGCGCCGCATACGAAGAAGGCCGGGCAGTTGGGGCAGATGGTGTCCGACACCTTGGCCTTGAACTGGCCATCCCGGATCCCACGGAAGATGTCGCTCAGCTTGCCCTGCCGGTTGTTCAGCTCTCTGGTGGAGAGTGTCAACGGCTTCGATTCGGCATCGGCCAAGTACACAAGCTCAATGTGCGCGTCAGGGAATGCCGCACGGGACGCCAGCACAAGCGCCGCGGCCCCAACGTCCTTTACATCTTCGCTGGGCGCGTGGCCAGTCCTTACTCGGCGCAAGGTGCGGATACCATTTCGTACCAAGATTTCGTCCGGCCTTACCTCCACTCTGAAATCTTCAAACGAAATGTGCAGCGCCGTTGGCCCTTCAATCAAGGCGCCTGCTCGTGACTCCAAGAAATACTGAAGCATCGTAACGGCTATCTCCCGATAGTCATCGATATAGCCATGTTCATGCAGACCATGGGCAACAAAGGCTTTCGAGAGCAAAGTATCCAGCTCGTCAGTCGGCGTGCTTCCCTGAGCCACAACCGCACGGTAGACCTCGCGGATCGCCTCATGCATTTGCATGAACGAGCTCATCCGGCGGCGACCACCCACCTGAAGCAGATGCGTGTACAAGAACCGTCGAGCGCAAGACTCATATAGCGCGACCTGATCGGAAGTGAAACGTGGACTGCCAGAAAACACCACAGGTATGGGGTCGTCGTCAGGTGCTGGAGGCATGACAGTAGTCGGCGTCACGGATCGGCGGTTGACTGTCCCGATTCGATCCAGGAATGGCGATAACGGCCTGGCTCGCCCGTTTGCCGTGGCGCTCGCCCCATAGAAAGCCAGACGATTTCTCGCGCGTGACATTGCGACATAAAACAGGCACTCCTGCTCTTCATTATGAGCCGCTCGTGCCACTTCATCAGCGGTCCCCTGTCCACCGACGACCATGCCCCTTGGTGGAGGACATTTCGATGTCCGAAGCGATCCAGGGATTGAATCCTTATTTACACCGGCAATGTGGACTGCTTGAAACTCAAGCCCCTTTGCCCCGTGTATCGTCATCAGGCGAACTGCGTCGATACCTTGGGCTGCTGCAGGAAGCTGCCTCAGGTCTCTGTCATCTCGCAGATGCAGGAGCCTCCTCACGCGGTCGGTAAGCCGCTGAATCGGGAGTCCCCGCCCGTTCGGCTGTGCCCGAACGAAGTTCATGAACTGCCAGATCGCGATGCCCTGTGCCCTCTCCGAAACGCTGGTTGACGCAGCGATACGTGCTGCTCGTCTAGTTCGGTCTAAAAGGAGGGTCGCAAGTACGGTCCAAGGTTGCGAAGTTGTATCGAAGCCAGCAAGGGCGACATGGAGGGCCGACAAAGCGGCCTGCCCTGCGCTCGTCACTTCAGCTGGGACGTGAAGCCGCCAGGCACCCGGTTCCACGTCCGTACCTCGTAGATGCTCAAAGATCCTAACTGCGTCCTCTAAAGCCATCTCGAACTCTGGCCAGCAAGCGGTCCGAATCAGCCCCATCGCGCGCCGGTCAATGAGAAGCGTCAGCACTGCTACAAGGTCCTTCACTTCTGGTCGCTCAAACAGGCTGCCCAAGAACAGTACCGGAATGCCTGCGCGTTCGAGTTCCCGTCCAATATCGGACAGCCGGTCATTCCCACGGCACAGGACGACCTGGTCGCGATACCGATAGCCCTCTATGTGCAGCTCTTCAATGCCGTCAGCGATAGCCGACGTTAACAGGGACGTGCTGCCCACCGTAATAACTTCAGGTAGCTTGCCACCAGAGCCCCTATCCGCTTTGAGTGCCTTCTCGCCATCAGCTGCTGACATGTCCTTCCCGAACGTCGAAAAGGCATGGACCACTTCTGACGTAGAGCGGTAGTTGACTTCTAGGCTCTCGCGTACCGCGCCGGGGAAATCCTCGCGCCCAAAGCGAGACATGTTGAACGATGAGGCGCCGCGGAACCGGTAAATGGATTGTTTAGCGTCGCCAACCACCCATAAGTTCTCGCCTGTTGGCCTCAACGCCGCTAGCAGCCGCACGCTGCTGCGGTTCACGTCCTGGTACTCGTCAACCAGGATGTGGTCGTACGCGCCCTGAAGCTGAGCTCTAACTGCTTCATCGCTTTCCAGCAGGAGCACTGGCTGCATGACTAGGTCACCGAAATCCACGCATTGGGTGACCGCCTTCAGCTCCTCATAGCGCGCATAGACCTTGGCAACTTCTGCTGCCTTCTCGGCGGCGTGCACGGCACTCTGATCGGACGCTGCAACGCGCATTGCCGTTGCCAGCGCCAGGTACCCGGCGGCATCAACGACTTCGTCCTTTGCTCGCGACACTGCAGCCAAGATTTCAGCGACGGTCTGCGAGGGATCGTAGAGATTACGGTAGTGGATCAGGCCGAGTCGCGGGAACTCGTTCTCAATGAGTTCCACTGCTTCGGTTCGATCCAGCAGGCGAGGATTAGCTGGCAGGTTACACCGGTCATTAAATCGCCTCAGGATGTCTAGGCCGAAGCTATGGAAGGTTCCAATACAAAGCGCGGCGGCCTCTTTAGGCCGCTTCAGTGCGATCCTCTCGGCCATTTCTCCTGCAGCTTTGTTCGAAAAGGTCAGAAGAAGGATACGCCTCGGGTCAACACCCTCCTCCAGCAGGCTCTCAACTCGCGCTACCAGCGTGCGTGTCTTACCTGTGCCCGGTCCTGCCTGAAGAAGAAAAGCAGCGCCTCGATGGCCAGCTGCGTCTTCTTGCTTCTTATTGAGGGGGATCTCAATTGGTTCCGCTGCAGCGACAACAGGCACATGGGGAAGCAATAGCGCATCAAGCATCTGTTGAGCCACGACTTCGAACGGCGCACCTAGCCGGCCTGCGATTTCGGAACAGGTCAGCCCTTGAACCACGTGCAGGTCGACCACCAAAGGCCTCGGCAGGAGAAGCTCTCTGGCGAAGAGGTCCATCTGAACCTCTCGTCGCTGCCGTCGGCTGTAGTCGACAACCCGGTCCATCCCAACCGGGCTGGCCTCCGACGTCCGAGCTGCGTCGATCTCGACTACAGCCTCGTCATCTTCTTCGCCGTCTCCTAGCTCGGCGTGTCCGATTTCATGCGCCACCAGGAAAGCCTGTTCGAATGGCGTTCCAACATTCTCGTGAACAATAAGAGGAATCTCAGCGTCGAAGGCTGCACGCGCGCCATCGAGGATCGCGGCACCAGGGGCGCAGGGCTCGACGGTAATGCCGAGTTCGTCAGCGATCCCGACCGCGAATTGATATGGAGTCCATGGGTCGCTCCCGCGCTCGACGGCTTCGTCGTGCAGTCGTTTAGCATGCTGCCGCGCGAGCTCTAGAGCATCCATGGTTACTCGTCGTCAAGCAGTTTTGACAATGCCTCTTCGTTGACCCCCGCTTCTCTAAGGGTTCGTTCCAAAGAAACCTTTTCCGCAGCCACTGGCTTGATGCTCGACTTGCTGGCCCGAAGCTGGGACGTCTGCGGCGGTAAAGCCAAAAAGGAGTTTAGGACTGCGACTGACGCTTGCAGAGCCTGGGCTAATTTTTCGTGAACGCGCGCGGGTATGGTTGAGGCTTCGATCCGGCGCTCGCGTAGGGCAAGGCCAGCCTGTATTGGCCATCCCAATGCTTTAGCTGCGTTAGTGAACGTCTTGGCTGGAGCCTCCTGTAGGGCTTGCAGAGTTGCCGGACGTTCCTGAAGCCTGCGCATACCTGCACTCACAGCAGCAAGATCGTCAGCGCTCAATGGCGTGTCGTCATCGAACTCTCGAGACAGTTCTCTGGAAAGATCCACAAGCTGTAGCGAATACTCTGGGTACTGCGATAGGTATCGCTCAAGGATTCCAGCTCCAGGCTCGAAATCCATAGCAAAAGCGTTTAAGACGTCTTCTCGTGTGTTCGATGAATGTTCAGTCATCACATCCTCCCCTTGCGTTCGAGACGCAGCCTCAAGGAGGCGAAAGCTTTGTCGCGATGCGTACGGATGGTCTTCTCGGTCTTACCCAGCACCTTGCTGATGGTTACGACTGAAGGGTCTTTCGACTCAATAGGAATTTCTTGGCGCCACATCTCGACGATCCTCCGTTGGAACTCAGGTAAGCTGTCAATCGCATCGTCGAGCAGCAATCGGTAATCTTTTTTGTCAAGTTCGTCGGCGTCAAAGGGATCGTAGTCCCCAACCGCAGCTTCGACCCGTTCGGAGACCCCTACTTCGTCAGAACCCAGCTCATCGCTCCGGTTCTCGTGTTTCCAATGGCGGTTGCTAGCGTCTTGCCTAGCCTTGGCTATGGCCGAGTTGAAGTTAACTTCGTAGTAATCGAGGCGGTCGTCGTACTCATCCCGATCGCTCAACAGTAGATCAAGGAAACGGTCGACCACGTCCTCCCGAATGTTCATTCTGGTGAGAGACTCCGTGTGGCCACCTGCGTCCGTAGCCCGCGGTATGCGACGAACAACACGGCCAAGCAATTGTTCGGCCAGTTTGTCACGATGAGCGCCGTCTGGTAGGTTGCGAACGAAGTATACCAACGCTTCCGGCGAAACAAACCCTGAAGCGGTGCTTGGCCAACGAGCTGCACGGCGCTCCAGTTCGGTGACGCTGAGGGTTGCAAGTTCGCGAATTTCAGTTTCAACGGCTTCGCGCCTGTAATAAGGCGTGCCATCAAGCTTGGTCTTGCGGAGGGGACGTACCACAATTATTCCTCAAGTCTAGCCCGTCTCAGGGCATGCCTATCAGTGAAAGGGGGCGTATAGGTTCCGCAGCTCACGCCCTCAGTTTCGCGTCTCACGCCGGTCTCTACAAGGCGTGCGCAGCTGGAGTCAAAGGCGCCGGTTGGCTTCGCAAAACGAGTAAGTGGCCTACTGGACACACAGCAGCGCCTCACATCGTGGCCATTTTTGTCGGCTCACGTCTTAATGCCTACGCCAACTCCCAGGAATGACTTCTACGTTAACAAGAAATATACCAGTAATCATATCCAATTAGCAACAAATAGGTGCTAAGATCAAGTTTACTGAGATCTGGAACAAGCATCGACGAACTTCTGGGAATGGAAACTTTCTGGTACGAGAATTTGAAGAAATCGACGCCGGCACAACCTCTGCAATCGCCGATTTCCTGAGCAAATTTCCATGAGCATAGCTGGGCAGCAATAAGATGGTTACCGTTGTCCCTTAATTTAACCCGAGTACAGTCGAAATGGCTGACGCGCACCGGGCGATTTTCCGCTTGCCACCCTTCACATGAGCGAACCGATCCCTACCGTTGCTATTGCAATAATGAAAGGCAACTGTCGAGTTCATTTTTCGAGGTAAGTCCATGAAATTTATTCACGCTGCAGACCTCCATGTCGACAGCCCCTTGCGCGGGCTCGACGGCTATGAAGGAGCACCCGTGCAGCGATTGCGCGGCGCCACACGGCAAGCCTTGTCTGCCTTGGTCGATCTCGCGATCGAGGAAGAGGTCGATTTCGTGATCTTGGCTGGTGACATTTACGACGGTAACTGGGCCGATTTCCGCACTGGCTTGTTCTTCCGCGACCAGATGGTGCGCATGACGCGCGAAGGTATCCGCGTCTACATCGTCAAGGGCAACCACGACGCCGAAAGTCAGATCACCAAACAGCTACCACCAGTCGATGGTGTTCATACGTTCAAGTCGACCTCGGCCGAGACGTTTATCATCGAGGACCTCGGCGTGGCACTCCACGGACGAAGTTTCCCGAACCGCGCGGTCCCGGAAGACTTGGTCGAGCAGTATCCTGCCGCCCATGCCGACATGTTCAACATTGGCGTGCTTCACACGAGCCTGAATGGGCGAGGTGGGCATGACACCTACGCGCCGACCACGGTCGAGGCATTGTGTGCCAAGGGCTACGACTACTTCGCGCTCGGTCACGTGCATGCGCGCGAGGTCGTGCGCGACGCTGATCCACGCATCGTCTACCCAGGCAACCTGCAGGGCCGTCATGCTAAGGAAATCGGGCCTAAGGGCTGCGAGCTGGTGACAGTGACCGGCGGTAGCATCAAGAGCGCACAGTTCATACCGCTGGACGTAGTGCGCTGGCACCAGCTGCGGCTAGATGCGAGCGGCGCGGCCGACGTCAACGTGCTGCGCCAGCGCTTTATGGCGGCGGTCACCAGTCTGGTGGCTGGCGAACGCGAACGCCTGCATGCGCTGCGAGTGATCGTTAGCGGCCAGACCGAACTGCACCGGTTCGAGGCCGAGCAGCCAGGCACGATCGCCGCCGCGATTCAGGCGGGCACCCAAGACTTCGAGGAAGCCGACTTGTGGGTCGAGGAGGTTCAGCTCGACCTGCGCTCGCCGCTTGATCGGGCCGCCGCCCTGGCACGCGCCGATGCGGTCGGGGAGGTAGTGCACCTAGTCGACGAGCTCACATCAAACGACGAACGGCTACGCGCATGGATGCTAGACCAGCTCGGCGGCCTCAGCATGTTGCCACCCGGTCTGTCCGATTGCGACCCGTCGACGCTGCGCCATGAAGTACTACGTGCCTTGCTGGCCGATGCAGAGGCGACGGTCCTTGCCCATCTGGGCGCCATGGAAGGAACTTCACGATGAAACTGCGCGAACTGCACCTGACCGCCTTTGGCCCCTTTACCGATCGCAAGCTCAATTTTGGCAGCGCTGAGCAGAGCGTGGTATTCGTCCATGGCCCGAATGAAGCCGGCAAATCCTCAACGTTGCGCGCCATCTCGGACCTGCGCTTTGGAATACCTCAGCTGAGCCGTGACAATTTTCTGCACGAACACCGCAATATGCTGCTGGGCGGCATACTCGTCGACTGCAACGATAAGCGCTACCACGTCACCCGTCGCAAGGGTCGTGGCACCACCCTGCAATATGCGGACGGCAGCGCGGTTCCGCCCGAGATTGAGACACTGATCACTTGTGGCCTGTCGAAGGAAGACTACGAGGCTATGTTCGGCTTGGATCACGAACGCCTTCGTAGGGGCGGCGAGGCCCTGCTGGAGGGCCAGGGAGAAGTCGGCGCAGCGCTGTTCGAGGCCAGTGCTGGCGTACGAAGCATTCCGCAAGTGCTCGAACGACTCGACCAGTCTGCGCGGACGTATTTCATGCCAGGGACACGCGGAAAGAATGCTCGCATCAACGAGGCCCTACGCAGCTACGCTGACCATAATACGGAGTTCAAGAGCGCACAGATCAAGCCGGCGGCCTGGGCGGAATTGTTCAAACAGCACCAAGTGGCGAAAAAGCACTTAGCCGAACTGGAGGAACGCGATCGCGAGGCGAACCGAAAGCGTCTGCACCTGTCCGAGCTGCGTGGCGTGGCCCCGCTGATTCGCAGCCTGGATGCGGCGCACGAAATGCTAGCCGAGCTGGAAGACGTACGGCTGCTGGCCGAAACAGCAGCGACCGAACGGGCCGCTGCACAAGCTGGATTGGCGGCCGCGCGCCAAAGCGCAGAAGCGGCACAGGCGACTGCGCAGCGGCTGGGCGCGCAGCTCAAGACCCTGATGCCAGATCAGGCGGTGCTCGACGCCGCGGCAAGCATCGAACGGCTTGCCGCTAACGCTGAGGCGTTCGACACCTTGCGCAACGACATTGCCGCCGCCGCGGACGAGGTGACCGAGGCGCAGCGCCTGCTGAGCGAACGTGCCGGCAGCATCCTGCCCGGCAAGCCAGCAGATGCCGTGCTGGCCTTGGTGCCAGGCTTGGCTGCGCGCGCTGAAATCGAGGAAGTGCTGCGCGAATTCGAGCTGGCGCAACAGCGTCTGAGCCAGCATCTCGAGTCGGCACGCCCTCTCACTGCCGAAGAGGAAGAGCAGATGGTCGAGCCTCTGCCCGCACCCGAGCTGCTTACTGCCTTAGATACGGCCCAGGTCGAGGCGACGCGCAAGGAAGCGTTAATGAAGCGCAAGGAGCAGCTCCCGGCCGAGATCAAGTCGCTGGAACGCGCCATTGCAGCTGACGCTGCGGCTCTCGGACTGGGAAGCGAAGCGGAGTTGCTCCAGATTCGCACCCTGCTGGATAGCGAAATCGATGCCGCACGCAGCGAGTTCGAAACCGCCGAAACGGAACTAGTCACGCTGCGCAAGCAGCTCTCGCAGTCGAAAGCCGAGCAGGTGGTCGTCGAAGCGAAGCGTGACAAGCTGTTGGCGGCCGGCGCTGTTCCCACGATAACGGACGTGCGTGCCGCGCGCGACCGGCGCGACGTCACCTGGACGCAGATACGTGCTGCGAATGACGGCGGTAAGGCCGTTGCCATCGTGATGCTGGACACTTTTGAGGCCGAAACACGCGATGCTGACAGGCTCATCGACGAGCTGGCACGTGATACCGAACGGGCGACCCAATTGCAGGGCTGCCAAGACGATCTGGCACGGCTTGTGCGTCAGTCGACCGACATCGAACGCGATCACACCGACATCCTGGAGCGCAATGCGACTGCGCTGCAGCGGTGGCATGCTAAGCTGCAGGCGCAGGGCTTGCCTCTACTGGCGCCGGCCGCGTTGCGCGAGTGGCAGTCACGGCTCGGCGATGCGCGCGAACAGAGCGCTACGCTGCGGTCGCTGCTCGACGAATTGGAGACGGTGCGCGCAACAGAGCGTGAGCTGGTGAACGGTCTGTACGATGCCATTACGGCTGTTGGCGCATCCGCTCCTGTTAATGCATCTTTGTCTCTCCTGTGGTCACTCGCGACGGACATCCAGAACGAAATGGAGCGTCGCAAGCGCGCCCTCAGCGCGGCAGTCGGCAAACGCGCGGAGCGCGAACGTCAGATCCGCCGCTTCAAGGCGCAGCAGGAAACGCTGGAAGAACAACAGTCCAGCGCGGCGTTGGCAGTCTCCTCGCGGGTTTTCGGTACGCTGCACTTGGAACTGGGAGCCGGGATCGCCGCCGCTCGCGCACGGCTGCTCGAGTTCGGGGCGCTGGCCAATGCCAAGGCCGATCTGGACGCTGCTGCTGCGCGCGGAGTGCGAGCTCAGCAAACATTTGACCGCCTACTGGGCCACGCACGCGAACTGGCAGCAGCGATGGGAGAGACACTGCCCGGCGACTTACGGCTGTACGTGGCGCAGCTCGAAGCAAGACTCAAGAAGGCCAAATTGATTGAAAGCGAGCGCGCCCTGAAGCAGCAGAGCCTGGAGGACGCGCAGGAACGCCAACATGAGCAGGAAAGCCTGGCGCAACGCCACGAAGCGACGCTGGAGCGACTATGCCGCGCGGCCAATGTTAATTCGCCTGAAGCGCTGCCCGAGGCAGAGGCGCAGTCGCAACGCAAGCGTCAGGCCCAGGCCGACGCTGATCGCGCACGCAAAGACTTGGCCGCGGCATCGTCGCGACAAGCGGATGAGCTGCGTATCCTGTTGCGCGACTACGATGCCGAGCGCATGGATGAGGAGGAAGCACAGGCATCGGCCGAGTTAGCGGCGCTTGAAACCGAGCTGCGCAATGCACGTCAAGCCGAGGAGGTCGCTCGTCGCGCGTTGGACGACGTCGACAGTGCCGACACTGCAGCCGCCGCGCGAGAGCGGATGGAGCGCGATGCGGCTGCGGTGCGACTGTCTATGGCGCCGTGGATGCGTTCCCGGCTCGCATACAGCCTGCTCGCCGAGGCCCTCAAGCGCTTCCGCGAACGCGCGCAGGGGCCAATGTTGGCGGCGGCGTCGCGCTACTTCCATCAGATGACCGATGGTCAGTTCGTCCGCTTGATCAGCGACGACAGCGACGATAAGCCGGTGCTGCTGGCGCAGCGCGCCAATGGCAGCCAAGTGAGGGTTGAGGGCCTTAGCGAAGGCACACGCGACCAGCTGTACTTGGCGCTGCGACTGGCTGCGCTCGAGATCCGGCGCGAGGCTGGCTACGATTTGCCTGTGGTGCTCGACGACGTGTTGATGACCTCGGACGACAGCCGGGCCGCGCTTGCATTGCACGCGATCGCGGAGTTCTCCAAGGGACACCAAGTGATCCTATTCACGCACCATGCGCACCTGTTGGATGTGGCCGAGCGCACCGTGCCAGGATCGATGCTTCAAGTGGTCGGACTCTAGGGAGGGACCTCTGTTCACAGACGAAGGCTGTCAAAGCGAGAGGACAACCTCAGCCATCGGAATTATCCGCAATGCCTAGGAGGATTGGAAGAATTATTTCCAACAGTTGTCACCTCACTTAAGTGTCGCCACTAATAAATTTTGATAGTAACCACTAAAATTGGATAGTGCCTTGGCCTCGTCAATTGTTACTATAAATTTCCTACAGATGGGCTGTGGTATCGGTGAGCGACAGAAGTTTTAGATCGAGCAGTGCCGAATGTTGCCAAACGCAAAAAAAGCCCATGACTACGCTTGCTCGCTCGCGTAGAACTGTCGTAATTTGTGCTGATAATAGCATCTACGGGAATGACTAAAGAGCGAAAACGTCATGAACTTCATTTTTAATTACTAATAATGCTCAAATTACTCGTAAATACGCCAAAAGGTGGCGTTGGTAAAACTACTACAGCGACCAATATTGCATTGCTTTTAGCCAGGCAAGGGCAACGAATTTTGGCCGTGGATTTGGCGGGCGGCCTGATTATGTCCCGCGTGTTATCAACCACCCCTGAATTCTCTAGAAGTTCCGGGAACCGTATTATTCAAATGGAAGGCGAAGGAGTGCCAGACAATTTTTCTGGAGCATCGGGTTTCGATTATGCCGTTTTAGATACGGATGATAGTTTCGTCGTTAGCGCTGACCTTCTTCGTGGCACACGCTCAGGATGGCGCGTTCTATCGCCTATCAATCCACACGACACTATTGGTCTTGATAGGATACCGCGTGAGCTCCGAGCTGTTTTGACGACAACTGCGCTTACCCCAAGTGAACTTAGACTCAGTGTGTTTGCAAACATGGCACATGGGGGAGAAGTTACATCTGGGCTTGAAAAAATAAGGACTGCGCTTTGCGATCATGGTATTGAAAGTACACTTGCCAACACACACCTTCCTTACTCTCCATCTGAAAACGCGCCGATCCTCCTGGAGGATCCTAATTACACCGAGTCCCTTCAATCGCTTCTCTATGAGGTTCTTTAATGAATCTATCGAAAATTGAAAAATTAGCTTTGGAGAAAATAAAAGGGGAGGTGGAGAAGCCTATCTCCTTCGTTTATTCTGGAACAATTGACCCTGATTTGCTTTCGGCACTCCAAATTTTTTGGTGTACGAATTCGCAGAAAATTGTGGTGGAGAACTCGATTTCACTCGTCGCATCTAGTTACTTGCGAACTGGTATTGACATCTTGAAAATGGCGAAACCGGACAGGTTAATTTTCTTGAAGGAAATCACGCTGAATCCAGTTCCGAAAAGCACTAGTGCTAAGGATAAAAGCTTTCTTTCAATCCGAGTTTGTACTTGGCAGCTGTTCTTGATTTTGAGTAAATCTGATATTAATATTAAAACTTCCCAACAGTTAGTCGATTTTTGCCTGCGAAAAGCTTTTGAGGCTCGGGCTATGCTTTTCGGCGATACAACTGAGATGGACATATGGGAAAATTAGAGGAGGCTCTTGTAGAGAGAGTGCTTGAAACTAGCGCGGAATATAAGCGTGCGGTAATGGAAAATACTATTCGATCCTTGCTCGGTGCCGCTCCACTTGAGCAGGTTACCGGACTTCCGCCAAGACGAGGTCCAGCAGACGGAGGGATTGACGGTATTATTTATATATCAAATTCCGATGGAGTAGGTCAACCTGTACGAACTGCAATAAATGTAAAAGTAAGGAAGACAGATTTCACGCGCGAACAATTGGGCGGTTTTTTGCTTGATATGGACCGGGAAAGAATTACTTCGGGAGTCATAATTACAGCTGCGTCTTTAGCTCCTGATGCAGAGGTGGAACTGGAAAGAAAAAATCGCGAGGGGACAGTTATGCTTTATCATATTCGTTTAGCCGATATATTAGCCGGAGATTTAAGTCATCTGGACATATTTATCGGGCAAAATCACATCAGCTCGGTCCTCACCTCCCAATTGCGTGAGATTCTTTCAAGAGAGTAAATGTACTACTCCGGGCGGGTCAAAACAAAGTGTTACAGCAAAAAATGGAAAGCATGGGTCCGGTCCGATTCTGTACAGTGGCGAACGCCCAACTGTTGCTTAGCGGCTTTAAGGCGTTCTTTAAGTGAGCCTTTGTTAGATCTGCCTCTTTGACTAGGTGATTAGTTATCTCGTGAAGGACTGTATCAAAAACAAAATGGTCAATATCTAGGCGGCTGAACTGCACCATTTGTGCCAAAACGCCTGTTTCGAAGCCAAATTCATATTGTTCGAAAACTGAGGTGTCAATCGATATTCCACCGATTTTCCCCGCGATGACCGCCTCTTTTAAAGCATTAACTGAAATTACAGGCATACGATATCTCTAGGACGGGAGCTGTAAAAGAAACTATTGCTGAGTACTGAATTTCTGTATGTGCTTTTGCTCTGCCTTGTTTTAGATGGTATTTGGACAAAATCAACCTGATGATTTGCCTAAAACAATGACAGGTAAGCCTGGCGGGGGCGGACCGTCTTCAACTGATCGCCAAGATTCCGATCAGATTCAGTAGCGACAGGCGCGTCAGCGTCGCTCAGTTTGTCGGGCTTGGGTGGGCGGTCGCGGCGGACCTCCCCGGATTCAATTCGATCCATAGGCCGATGGTGACGCGCTATTTTCGAGCATCGTTTGCAGGGCAGTCCAATCCGGCATGGCGGCCAGGTTGGGATGATGCCGCCAGAAGCGCGCAATCAGTTCCCGAAGGTCGGCATCGAAACCCGAGTCTGTGCGCAAACGTTCCAGATTATCGTTCAGGGCAGCGACGTTACATTCGAGAGCAATCTGGATTACCGAGCGCACCAAGTGCGGCTTGGAGCCTTTCGCAAAGGCAAGCAATTTCGCACGGTCCGCTTCGTCCGCATGGGCGAATACCTGACGCAGGGCAGGTGTCAGGCGGCGTGACAGGTCACGCTGTGCGCTTTGGCTAATGTTCTGTACTGTGGGCGACCCGATCAATTTGCAGAACAGAGCGGCAGCATCTGTACCGGACCGAGTTGCAGCAGCCGCGATCGTCCAGCCGTACGAGGTCAAATGATTTTCGAGCGCCGGTGCCTTCAAAGTAATGTCGAGCAGGCGGTCCGCCCAAGTCGTTCTCGATGGTTCGTCGACGAACTCGAGCGGATCAAGTAGCCTGCGGCGCACGAGGGCGGCGCACGCGTTCAGATACTGCTCTTTCTGAAATCGGTTCACCCTAGCGGCGCGCAAAGCAGGGAAGACGTGCTCGTTCAGCCAGACAACCAAGCGCGCAGCGTCGGCAGCATTCCGACAGATGACATCGGCCGTCCAGGCCGCGAGATGCAGACGCGTCTCCGTGTCCGGCAACTTGTCGAGCCACGTGAAGACCTCGTCCATGGCCGGCACGTGGACGGCGTCCGCAGTGACCAGCTCGGGCAACAGTTGCAACACGCTCTTGCTGGCGCGGGTAGATGCGCTCCGGACGATGACGCGCACCTTTTTTTCGAGGGATTCACGGAAAGCTTCGTTCGTCCTTGAGGCATCGGAGAGCTCAGGCAGCAATTCGCGCAGCCAAGCCGCTTGGCCGGTATGCGTGACCAGGTCAAGCAGGGCATCGATGTACTTTGGCTGAGGATTGTCGCGAAACGCCGCGATCAACCGGGCTTGTAATGTCGATGCGGCCCGGCTGTATTTCGTCGGGTCGCCGAGCACTGCCTCGTAGGCAACTCGAGCGCCGGGCAAGCCGCCTTCCGATGCCGCGAGCAGGAAAGGCATGAGTTCGGACGTGCCTGTCCATTCGCCGAGGGCGACTCCTGGCTGGACAGCGCCGAATAACGCTGCGGTTGACTGCGCCGACAGTACGGCGGCTTCGAGCAGCTGTACGGCCACTCCTAGCTCGACATGGCCCTGTTTCCGGCGCAGCACGCCGATGCCGAGGTCGAGCGCAGATTGCAGTGCCAGAAGGGCAGGCTGCCGGGTAGCCGGTGCTTGGTATGCACGTCCCAACATCGGACCCAAGACGAACCGTGCCCACAAGATCCGCAACGGCTTATCTAGTCCAGTCATGTGACTCTGCAATGCAGGCAAGTCATGGACCATGTTCCCGGCAAGTTGCCGTCTAATGTACTCGTCCACGCCAAACAGGTGAACAGCGAGTTCGGCACCATCGGTCGTGGGCGCGGACGCTAGCAACTGGCCCAATGTCGTGCCTGACGCTATCCAGTGGCCTGCCCATAAACGTGCATAAGGCTTGGTAAAGGTGTCGGCGCCTGCCTTACATGCGCTCGCGTTCCAATACTTATGTCGGGGCTGTTGTGCTTTGAGAAACGAGTTGATCGCTGTAGTGTCGAGCTGGCCAACGATGGAAACGACCTGTGCCGCGCAATCTAGGCGCGTGAATTTGGCGAGCGCCTTATCGAGAGCATCGCCGAGAAGGCTGAGAGCACCGTGCGACGTCGGCTGAGCGGACAGTGCCAGATTACCGAGCAGATAGATATAGTCGGTGACAACATCGTTTCTCACGTTGGCGGCATCGAAAACGTGGTCGCGCAACCGCAGGCTGCCTATCAGGGCCAACACGTCGGCCGGCATCCGTGACGCGAGACGGCCGAACATCTGTACCATATGCTGACGGATGCGCGGACTCGCCGCGAGCCATAGCGGCCGTGCCAGTGCGATCAGCTCATTGAGCCGTTTTGACGGGATATTAGTCGCCGTGCGTAAAAAATGGACGCGCAGTGCTTCACTCGAAGCGGGGTCGAGCAACAGAGCCTGCACCTTGTTAGCGCGTTCCGTGCAGGCTTTCCGCATGCTGCAGTGGACATGCAAGGCGACGCTCTGGTCGGCCAAGTCTGTACTGTGCAACAACCTGTCAAGCTCCCGGTGCGCGGCCTTCGCGACCGCCCCCCCGACCTCTTCGGCAAGCAGCAAGGCGTGCTGTTGGATCGGTTTCATAAACAAGTCTTCCGGACGTTCGTCGCAGCGCTGCGATAACAGGTCGATTCCGTCGCGTCCGAGCAGAACCACGAGACCCTGAGCGGCCGCGTATTCGAACAGCGTCTGATGGAAGAAATGGATGTGCTTGCCGCTCCTCTGCAATATTCCGCGGTGCAACAGGTCTGACACAAGTTCGATCTTGCCATCCACTGCGGAAAATAGTGTGATGACCTGACGGTACTCGAGGTCCAAAGTACCTTCGACCAACATCTGCAGTGCGAGGTAAGCAGCCACTCTGGAGCAATCCCGGCCATTTTTTGGCACTGCATCCGTGAGCAGTCCAGTCGAACGGCGATCTGACCGGATCCGGTACTGCCAGTACTCCCTATAAAGTTCGAAGAGATTGATGTCTTCCGGAATGCCATGCGGGGAGTAGATGTCGAACAGCATACGCATTGCCAGCGGAATCGCACACACGTCCTTGAGTGGGCGCCACATGGCGACTGCGCGCAAGATCCGATCGAGTTCGGCTTGGCTGTAACCGTGCCGTCTCGCGTAGGATGTCAACGCGGATATTAGCTCGGTATCGGAATATGTCTTAAGACGATAAATGCGAGGTGTAAACCTGGCCATGTCAATTCGCTCGAGTTCGCCAGGACGCGTGCTGAGCACGACATAGGCGTTCGCCTCCAACAGGCCAGCCAGCCGTCCGGCGAACAGTCCCGCATTGTCCGGGTCACGTAGCAGCAAGTCGGCCGTGTCAATGAGGATGAGTGCCATCTTGCCGCCGCGATGGATTGCAGCGCACGCGTCTTCGAGGCCGTCGACGTCGAGACCGCTGCCGACTGTCGCTTTCGCAAACGATGCAGCAGGTAGGAATAGAGGAGACCATTGTAGGTCGTCCCTTAGTTCACGGTAGACCCACCACAGCAGGCTCGATTTGCCGTGGCCGCCGTCTCCGACAACAACGAAAAGCCGCTCCATGGCGTCCTTCATAGGCCGGCGCAGGTCCTGCAGCAGACCCTCTCCCTGCTCGCGTGGCACGAACAAGCCACTGCTCAGGCGCATCGGTTTGCCGGCCGCGTCCATGCCTGCGATGTCGACTTCGCGAGCAAATGCCTCCGATCGAGCCTGCAAATCGATGAGCGCACCGTCCCCGCTTGCGGATATGGCCTCCTGGGCCGCAAGTGCGCGCATGAGGTTTTCGAAGATGTCGCGGCGGAGGGTTACCGTGAACTGTTCTCCGAGCACCTTAAGCAGATCCGCCCTGGTCAGTTTCCGCGCTGTCGAGGCATGTGCCGTGTCGAGGACCTTCTGCAGAACTGCCGGGAAAGCCTTTTCTGCGTCCTGCGGCGTCACCTTGAAGAATTCGTGAACCTGGGTGATGAGAAGATCCAGGCACTGTTTGCGAAGCGTTTCCGGATCTGGTTGGCCCGTAAGCCAGATGATGTTGCTGAAGAGCTCGGCCTGTAGCTGTTGTGGCGTGCGGTTAGAAAGGTAAGACTTTGTTGCCGGCTTCAAGTCCTGTGCCATAACCACACGAATCAGTTCGTCTAGATCCGTTGGCGATAAACGGTTGGCCGCCGCGTCTCGCCATGCTTCCAAGGTAGGGCGACCGGCGACCTGGTCAGTCTTGTCGCGCTCCAGCCCGACTTCTGACGTCGTTAGGAGCTGAACTTTGACCTTGTAATGAGCATTGTTCGTGTTCAGGTACACGAAGGAATCGATCGTAGCGCGTGCGGCACTACTGACGATTGTCACAGAAGTGGTCGCAGTGCACTTCACCTGTGTCGCAAGCAGTGATTGACCGAGAACGTCAGCATAATCGTCGGCAACTTCAAGGTGCAGTTCAGCTTGAGCGTCGAGCAGCAGCCACGCTGCGCAGCTTGCGTAAACCTGATAGACATAGCCACCGAGAGATGCGATCGCTTGCCGGGTTTCATCGCCTTTGATTGGCGGTACCGTGGGTGCGTTTGGGAGAACGGCGGCCATTTCTATTGTCCAGGGATCTCGTACAGTTCAGGAAATTATTTTACCTTGATAATTCGTCACGTCACTGTTGTATCGGTTGTTGTACACAGCCGATGAGTGGCATGTTGACCGGGTGCGTACAGGAACACGCGCACCTGGTCTTCAGGGAAGAACTCAGCGCCTCGTGATCGTCCGTACAATGCCGCCACCGAACATCAGCTATCGCCCTCGTCTTTTGGTCGAGGCAAAGGTCATGGAACTCATTGATCGACTGGTAGGTGTGGTCAATGCTATATCGTTCGCAGGTCCACTGTTCCGAGATCCAGCCGATCTCGGCCGTCGATTGGCAGGTGCCGGCTTAACTGGTCGGGCAGTCGCTGCCAAGCTGGATAGTCTAAAAACGTTGGAGTGAACGAGGTATCTTCAACCCGACATTGATTCAATGCTTGTTCCAATAGTGCCGCCCATCTGAGCTGTACTCACTATTCCCAGGATGTTGCGCTGAGAACTACACGGCTGAGCTTGCTTCAACTAACGATCGCTGGCTAGCTGACATACAGTTAGGTACATCGTCCGCAAACGGCAGCGGTTGAAGCGAGACGGCAGGCTTCAGTTGCTGAAGTTATCCGCAATGAGGGGCGGATTAGGGAGAATTCTCCACAATATTAGTCACTCAAGGAAAAGTTAGCCTTAAACTAAAAAGGTTGGCCACAAGTACAGAGCCCGGCGGAAAAGCCGGGCTTTTTGCTTTTCTATTACGCCGAACAATCATAATCGCCGATAGGAAATTCTCAACAGCAACAGCGTCTGCCCGGTTCGGCATAAAGCAGTAATTCCGGCGGTATCGCTTTCTTGTCGGGAATCAGATCAAACGACTTGAGGTAGTTACTGATAAGAAGGCGAGCGCTTTACCGGGGTTGCGCCCGCCGCCCACGATCAATAACGGCCTTTGCCCTTCGCCCGCGCGCTTCGGTCAGCGTTGTCGCAGAATCCACTGCGCGGCGCACCCCGCCAAAACTTGCGTTTTGTCACTGTTTACACGCAATTTAATCACTACAGTCAAGAACTTCGTCGCAAGTTCAGACGCGCTAACAGCCACTTCGAGCACCTCGAATTCAACAATGCGCAGCTCAACGAATGAGTAACTACGATGACTGACCTGCAAGCACTGCTGGAAGTTCACCAAAGCACCCGCCTGTTGCGCTTGTCGTTCCCGAGGAACGACGGCCCGCGAGTCAAGTTGATGGTGAACCGGTTCGAAGGCACGGAATACCTGTCGCGCGACTTCGAATTCAAGGTGGAACTCCTGAGCGACGACGGCAGGATAGAACTCGAGGCAATGCACGGCAAGCTGCTGTGCGTCTCGCTGGTACAGGCGGACGGCAGCCTCCGTCCCTTCACCGGCTATGTCACGTCGTTCAAGCTGGTCAAAACCGATGGTGGCATCGCGTTCTACGAGGCCGTGCTGACGCCGTGGCTCGCGTACACGCGCCTGCGTCGTAACAATCGGCTGTTCCATGCCAAAAGCCTGCGCGAGCAGGCGGAGACGATCTTCGCTGGCTACAATGGACTACCCGCGTGGGAATGGGAAGTCACTGCCGAACAACCGCAGTTCACGATGACCACGCAATGGGACGAAACCGACCACAACTACCTGTGCCGGCGTTGGGAAGCGGCGGGCTACAGCTATTGGTACGAACACAGCCGCGAAGGCCATACGCTCAGGATCTGCGACGACACCCGCGCCGCGGCGCCGATCGATGGGCCGTCGCCCGGCATCCGCTTTCACCGCGCCGGTGGCGCGGTCGAAGAGGATGCGATCGGCGAATGGAGCCCGCTGCGCCAGTGGGCGTCCGGACAAACTGCGGTGAGCGGCTTCGACTTCAAGAATCCGCGCCCGATACATGCGGACACCGTCACCATCAACCAGCAAGGCGATATTCCGCAGCTGGAGGTGCATCGCTATGAAGGGCATTACGGATTCAAGCACCAGTCCGACGCCTACCGGCTTTCGCAATTGCGCATGGAAGAAATCGAAGCCCGCGGCAAGCTGTACGAAGCACAAGGCAACAACCGGCGAGTCGCCGCAGGCAGGTGGTTCAGGCTGCTCGACCATTTCAGCGAAAGCGAAGACAGCGAATTCCTGATCCTGGAAGTGCATCACGAAGCCAGCAACAATTACCTGCAAGGTAAGAATGCGCGCGCCGAGTACAAGAACCGCCTGCTCTGCCAGAGCAAGGCCTTGCCCTGGCGGCCGGGACGCGGCTTCAACAGCACGGATACCAGACTGCTGGCCTTGCAGACCGCCATCGTGGTCGGCCCGGAAGGTCAAGGCAGCCTGAACGTGGACCAGTACGGGCGCATCCAGGTCAAGTTTCACTGGGACCGGGACGAAAGCGGTAGCTGCTGGGTACGGGTAAGCAGCAACTGGGCCGGCGGCGAGAAAGGCTTGGTCAGTCACCCGCGGGTCGGCTCGGAAGTGATCGTGCAATGGCTCGACGGTAATCCCGACCATCCGATCGTGACCGGCTCGGTGTACAACCAGAGCTATATGCCGCCGTGGAAGCTGCCCGAACAGCGGGCGCTGACCGGGCTCAGAAGCCGTGAGCTGACGGCCAACGGCGGCAACGCGCCCGGAGGACGCAGCAACCACCTGGTGCTGGATGACACGCAAGGGCAGATCCAGGCGCAACTCAAGAGCGACCATCTCGCCAGCCAGCTCAGTCTCGGTCATATCAACCGCATCGAAGACACTGCTGGACGCAAGGGCGCGCGCGGCCAAGGCTTCGAACTGCGCACCGACGGCCGCGGCGCGGTGCGCGCGCAGCAAGGCCTGCTGCTCAGCACCGAAGGGCGGCCGAACGCCCAGGCCCATATCACGGACATGGAGGAGACGCTGGAGCGCATGGCGCAGGGCCAGGCGTTGCACGACAGCCTGTCGCAGGTGGCACAACAGGCGCAGGCGCACCAGCCCGGCGACCAGGACCAGGTGACCGACGCGCTGCAGGCGCAGGTCGATGCCATCAAAGGTCAGGGAGGCACTCCGGCGCAAGGCGAATTCCCGGAATTCCAGGCGCCCCACCTGACCCTGGCCAGCCCCGCCGGCATTGAAACCACCACGCAGGGCTCAACTCATCTGATGAGCGTGGAGCATTCTGCCCTGACCAGCGGCGGCCATATCAGCCTGAGCGCGGGCAAGAGCCTGCTGGCCAGCGTCAAGGAAGCGGTGCGCCTGTTTGCCTACAAGGCCGGCATGAAGCTGGTGGCGGCGAGCGCCGACATCGATATCACCGCCTTGAAGGACAGCGTGAACATCCTGGCCAAGCTCAACATCACCCATACCGCCAACCGGATCACGATCACGGCAAAGGAAGAGGTGGTGATCAACGGCGGCACCAGCTTCAGCCGTTGGAACGCATCGGGGATCGTCCATGGTACCAACGGCATCTGGCGTCAACACGCGGCGAAACATAGCTTCGACCCCGGCAAGAGCGAAGGCACGCCGGGCTTGCCGCAGACCGTAAAGCTACCGCCGGGGCAGCTCGACCTGTATCACCAGTACGTGAATCAGGAAGGCGGCAGGAAGCAAGGCGTCCAGCAAGGCGACTACACCGTCATCGATGCCGAAGGCGGCGTCCACCGCGGAACGCTCGATGGCAACGGCTTTGCCAGCGTGGCCGGCCTGCCGATGGGAATGGCCACGGTCAGCTACGACAAGGATCCGCGCGATCCGTGGGATGAAGGCAGCTACTTCGGCCGGGGAACCGAATGGCCGGCCGTCGCGCTGTCCGAGGCTGGCGCCGATGCGGCGGCCACGGCTGACCGGCCAACGTCGGTGCCAAGGGCGCAGAACCCCGGACTGCTCGCCGACGCCAAAGGTGCGGCAGCCAGCCTCACCGGCGTAGCCGGCAACTTCGGCGCGATCGCGCAAGCCGCGAAACAAGCGGCAAGCGTCGTGCGGTCGCTGCAAAAAGGCGGCGCGCAAGCACTGCTGGCACCGATCGGGCACGCGACCCTGAATGCCTACGGCGCGTCAAGTCCCGGCAAGCCTGCCGCCGCCGTTGCGTCGACCCTTGGTTTGCCCGGATCGCTGCCGCGCATCGGCGCTGAAGTCCCGCCGTCAACTTTGAAAACATCCACCGTATAAAAAAACTTCCATGACCGAACCCACGCAAGCCCCGTCCAAGCCGGCCGAACGCGTGCCGGAAGTCGCAGTCGCTCCACTCAACACGATAGACCAGCAAGACATTGGCGCCGCTGCCGCCGCTTTTGACAAATGGTTGCGCAAGATCAGCTATGACTACGTCACGTTGGAGCGCCTGAGCACGGTCGCCGGTAGCCTGCCGGTGATCGGCAACATCATGGCGTTGATCGACGCCATCATGGACATGGTGGGGGTCATCCAGAAGTACATCGCCAAGAAAGAAATTGATTTCCTGGAATGGGTCAGCCTGGGCATCAACTTGATCGGCGTGGTTCCGTTTCCGCCGACGATGAGTGCCGCCCGCATGAGCCTGCGGCCCGCGCTGCACCTGGTCCGGCAAAAGCTGGCGCTGGGCGTCAAGGATATTGGCGCCGCCCTGATCGAGGTGCTGATCGCGCACCTCAATGCCACGCTGGCGGGCAAGATCGAGACCTTTATCGATGGTGCGATGGGCAAGCTGGCAGGGATGCTGGACGATTGCGCCCACCTTGCCGACGGCATTGCCGACGATCTGATCAAGATCCTCAACCGCTGCATCGGCAAGGAACCGCTTTTCGACGTGGCATCCCCTGCGGAAGTGGAAGACAAGCTGTACGACCCCAAGGTGAAAAGCAGCTGGCGCCGCATGCTTGGCGCCCTTGGTCGGCAGTACAAAAAGGCCGCGAACTACGCTGTCGCTGCGGCAGCCAGCCACCTGCCGCAGAGCGCAATAGCGGGCGTGACCGGTATCATCGGTCACTTGACCGACTTTAAGCCGGCGTTTCGCAGCAAGCTCGCCGCTCTGGCCGACGAACAGGCGCAGATGAGCATCCGGTGGATAATGATGCGGCTGCGCGACGCGGTCATCAAGCATAAGAAGCGGCATCCGGTGCTGGTCCCGTCAGCCAAGGGCGCGCATCACAACAAGAACAACCCCGGCCACGAGCTGGAGGCTGTCAGCCATCAAAGCCCAGCCAAGGGCGACGCTAACGTTTGCAAGCTGTGCCCCGCACCCGGCGGGACCGCGCATTCGATCAGCTTCGCCACCGGCGCCGAAACTTTTACACATACCGACTTCGTACTGGATGCGCCGCTCCCCATCGAATGGAGCCGCACCTACCGCAGCCAGCTGACCGCCTTTGACCGCGGCAATCTTGGCGCACGCTGGCTCACGCCGTACAGCACCCGCATCGACGTCGTTGGCCAAGGCAAGTCCGCCGCCCTGCTCTATCACGCAGCCGACGGCCGCAGCCACCGCTATCCGTGGCTGGCCATCGGCCAGCGGTACTACGACCCGGTCGAGCAAATCACGCTCACCCGCATGAGCATCAACCTCCTCGCGCTCGACTTCGGCAAGCCGCTGCCGGAAGGCGAACCCAGCCCATGGCGCGAAACCTACGAGCTGGTCGACACCGTGCGCGCCAAGGTCGCCGACCTGGGCAAGGAACATTTCCGGCTGATCGCCGTGCATGCCCGCGACGGCGCCGGACTTGGCCTGCGATATGACCACGTAGTCGCCGGCGAGCAGGTGCTCAGCGACATCATCAGCAAGCAGGGCGAGACCATCGTCGCCCATGCCGGCACCCAGGTCGACGCCGATACCGGCCACGTCCGCGCACTGTGGGAAATCCGGGACGGCAAACTGGTGCGCCAACTTGCCGCCTACGACTACGATGTCCACGGCGACCTGATCCGCGCGCAGGACGAGAACGCCGCCGCGTGGCACTACCAGTACGACCGACACCTCGTCACCCGCTACACCGACCGCACCGGGCGTGGGATGAACCTCGCCTACGACACCAGCATCGACAGCGGTGTCCACGCCAAAGCGATCCGCGAGTGGGCCGACGACGGCGGCTACGACACCCGGCTCGAGTGGGACAAGAACATCCGTCTGACCTACGTCACCGACGCGCTTGGCCACGAGACCCGCTACTACTACGACATCGCCGGCTACACCTACCGCGTCGTGCATCCGGACGGGCGCGAGGAATGGTTCTTCCGCGATGACGCCAAGAACGTCGTCCGTCACGTTCACACCGACGGCAGCAGCGAGCATTTCCGTTACGACGAACACGACAACCTGCTCACGCACACCCGTGCCGACGGCAGCCAGGTTCACTTCGAGTATGACGACCAGCACCGCGTCACCGGCATCCTCGATGGCGAAGGCGGCACCTGGAAGCGTGACTACAACGTCCAGGGTGATCTGGTCGAGGAAACAGACCCGCTCGGCAACAAGACCCAGTACGCGTACGACAAGGCCGGCCGGCCCGTCGAAGTCACCGATGCCAAGGGCGGCGTCAAGAAACTTGCCTATACGCCGGACGGCCAGCTCGCCAGCTACACCGACTGTTCCGGGCACAGCAGCCATTGGGAATACGATGACCGCAAGCGCCTGATCAAGCGCATCGACGCCGCCGGCAATGTGACCCGCTACCGTTACACGCCGCTCAGCGCCGAAACGCTGACGCAGGCACACGGTGAAGGCGGCAACCATCCCGGCCAACTCGAAGCCGTCATCCACCCCGACGGCAGCGAAGAGCAACTGCGCCACGACGCCGAAGGCCGGCTGCTCGCGCACATCGACGCACTGCAACGCACCACCGCCTACCGCTACACGGCGGCCGGACTGATCGCGAGGCGCACCGACGCGCTGGGACATAGCCTGGATTATCAGTGGGATGCGCTCGGCCGCCTATCCGCACTGGAAAATGAAAACGGCAGCGTCTATCGCTTCCACTACGACCCGGTTGGTCGCCTGCTGCAGGAACAGGGTTTTGATGGCAAGACCACCGAGTACCGCTACGACGAAGCCAGTGGCGTGCTGGCGGAAACCGTCGAAACCGGCCTGACCATCCGCCTCGACTTCGACCCCACGGGCCGGCTCGTGCAACGCCGGGCCGCAGCGCCCGGCCAGTCGGAGCAAATCGAAACATTCGCCTACAACGCCAACGGCCAGCTGGCCGAAGCGAAGAACGAACACGCCAGGCTGCAATGGTTCTACGACGCCGCCGGCAACCTGGTCCGCGAGCACCAGCATTACCAGGGGCCTTTCCATCCCGACAGGCGCACCGCGGTCTGGCACCACCACTACGACGAACTCAATCAGCGCACCGGCACCACCCGCCCCGACGGCCACCGCGTCGAATGGCTGACCTACGGCGCCGGCCACGTACACGGCCTCCTGCTCGACGGGCAGGACCTCGTCTCCTTCGAGCGCGACGCGCTCTACCAGGAAACCGGCCGCACCCAGATCAACGGCCTGTTGCAAACGATGAAGTACGATCCGGCCGGACGCCTGATCGAACAGCAACTCGGAATCATCGCGCAGGCCAGCCAGAAGGACCGGGATTTCTACCCCGACAAGTATCGCCCCGACGTCCAAGCCGGCATGCAAGCCGCGATCCTGCGGCGCTACCGTTACGACCCGTCCGGCCAACTGACCAGCCTGGAAGACAGCCGGCGCGGCCGCGTCGAATACCGCTACGACCCGGTCGGACGGCTGCTGGCGGCAAACAGCGTGTTGGGCCATGAAACCTTCGCGTTCGACCCGGCCGGCAACATCCAGGCAGCCGATATCGCGCAGCAGGAACCCATGGCCCGTTATGCCCCGCTGCCAAAGCTGCTGGACAACCTGCTCAAGGAATATGCCGGTGTCAGCCACCGCTACGACGAACGCGGCAACCTCGTGGAACGCGTGCGGAACGGCAAGCGGTCCGAATATGAATGGGATGCGTTTAACCGGATGACCCGCGCCACCACTTGGCATGGCGTCACCACCTTTGCCTACGATCCGCTGGGACGGCGTGTTGCCAAGCACAGCCAGGTGATGGAAGGCACTGTGTTCCGGGAGATGACCCGAACCATGTACGGCTGGGACGGCGACACGCTGGCGTTGGAAAGCAGCGTGCATCACGGCTACGCGGCAAGCGAACGAACGGTGCACTACGTGTATGAGCGCGACAGCTTTGTGCCGTTGGTGCAGGCCAGTCGAAGCCACGCCCTTCGGCTGGCGCCTACCACCGATGTGAAGGCGCTGATGGCGCGCAACGGCGGTAAGTACGATATTGCGCTTGATCCGCTATGGAATGGGGATTTTGAGCAGGAAACCGAACCGTTCGGTAAGGACGAGATCGCCTTTTATCAATGCGACCATTTGGGAACCCCGCAGGAGTTGACGGATTGCGAGGGCAAGGTCGCATGGTCGGCGCAGTACAAGGCGTGGGGGCAGGCGAAGCAGGCAATCAGCGACGCGGCGTACAAGGCCGGGATACACAATCCGATCCGGTTCCAGGGGCAGTACTTTGATGAAGAGACGGGGCTGCATTACAACCGGCACCGATATTACGATCCACTTAGCGGTCGTTTTGTGAGCAAAGATCCGATTGGATTGCTAGGTGGTTTCAATACTCATACATATGCACCGAACCCTATTCAATGGATCGATCCGCTGGGTTTGGCACCAAAGAAACAGAATTCCGTTAAGAACGGTTGCGCTAGTTGCGATCCATGTCAAGGCCATAACCCTGCTGCAATTGCGCAGTCGTGGCAAGGTCGTGATCCGTACAACGGCGTGGATAGCTATAGAAATGTTGTCGTGAAAAAGGGCACCGTATTTTATACGCTTTATCCGCATGGAGACGCACCGGGGAACTATTTAGTGAAATCCGACGTAGTAGTAGGTGCCCGCAATGCTAGGCAGTACAATGACTCGGTACAAGTTGCTCACAAGGGAAATTGGAAGCATCGAGATGCACGTCCTATGCGCACCAAAGTTCACGGTTATGTTCTTGCTAAGGATACTTGCATGGCAGTTGGTGTTGCAAAAAACAATCCAAACCTTGGAAATGGTGGCGCCACCCAATATTTTATAGAAAATAAAGATAAACCAAGCCTTGTAGATACAGGGCGAATTATTGCGTATGGGAATTAATAATGCATACTGTTAAATTAGACTTGAAGCACGGTTTGATTTTGGTTGATTCGTCATCCATAACGGTTGATGAAAAAGGCGTTCTAGCCGGATCTATCGCAAAACTATGTTCACCACCGATTCAAACAGATGAGGGGCGAACGCAATATCGTCTACTAAAAAAAGTCAGTGTTTGCGGAAAATCGGCAGATAGCGTGATTGAAGTTGGAGAAGGGAAAATATGCGCCGTTACGTTTTTGTTTGATTTGATTGAGTTTTTTGAGTCCAGTATTCTGGAGTCAAAAGTACTAAAAGCATGCGAGAAAACTTTAAATTTGAAGTTTTTAAGTAATCATCCAAGCGAGGCCTTTTTCAAATCCAGCGAATGGGGGCGGGCCACATTTTTTTACGATGCTAAGCAAGGCGATCTAAGTTTGGACATCAATTTCGAGCATCGGACAAACAAATTAAGTTAAAAGGCATGAGTTGTAAAAAATACGATCTGGTTCCTCCAGGGAAACAATTATTTATCGATTTTTCGCTCGCCAACTGGGCTCCATACAGCTTCGTTAGGCTGAGGATACTCAGAGCCTATTCCTCGAGCTATCTTTTAATTTGGCTCTTTTAAGGAACTTCAATGAAAAAAGTTTCACTGTCTCTAGTATCTGGCCTTCTGTTGTCCATACTGGCGTTCCCTGCCTTGGCTGACAAAAAGATACCAGAATCGGCGTTTTTCGATGCCGCAATTTGTAAACCACCTTATTCTTCCCGTCATGCTTTGGATATGTATAAGGCAGCCGAAAAATTGGGTAAGCCCGATCAGTCATCAGGGGCAGCAGTGTATCATCTTACGGCTCCCATAAAAAAGGACGGTTTTGTTGCGCAAGATGTCTTGTTTGCTGGTTCAACCATTGGCGTCCTTGTTGAGGGAAATGTCGCCGAAAAATTGGCTAAGCATTACAAATTAGTACCGCAGGATATCAATATTATTAATATGTCTGGCTTTGCACGCCAGCTACCGGACGCCCAGCAAGAAATGAAAGAACTAGGACTAATTTCTCTTGTCGCACTCAAGAGTAGTGCTTTCAAAGATAAGACCTTGCTGGCGTGTCAATTTGTCAGCAACGAAGACCGAAAGAACATGGAATTACTGAACGAAAACTAAGCCTGACATTGCGCTCAACCTGGACACCGTCCCTAACACGCAGCGTCAGTTAGCTCCTCGGAGAGTTCGTCGTGGTGACAGTTGGTGACAGGTGGCTTGGCCATGAAAACCCCCTGGTAAGCCGTGCAGCCCAGGCCGCACGGCCACCTCGGAGTGCCATGCTCACACCACCATCGGCCCCCCGATGTTCCCTTTGAATATCTCCATATTCAGCGAGAAATCGTCCACGGTGCCCGCAGTCCGCCCATCGACCAGCACGCTGATCGCCCGGCCGCCGCATACCCGCTTCATCTCGTCGATCGACAGCGAGCGCACGCGCGAGCCGGCCGGCGCCGTGCCGTCAAAGGCCAGGTCTTCGATAATCAATGTGTTCATGATGGTTCTCCTCGAATGGTTGGAAGTGGAACGGCGCGCATGTCACGCGCCCACTTCCCACCATGCATGGAGCATGCCACCTGCCACGTAACGGGCAGGCCGGCATTGACGGCGGTTTGTGTTGGTCCGGGACCAACACATCGCCTGAGACTGTTGGAAGATCAGTTCTTGCCGGACGATTTGGCCGCCACTTCGCGATACCGGGCTTCCGTCTCGGCCAAGCCTATGCGGGCCTGGACGAGCTGGGTCTGCATGCGTATGCGCTCCACCTCTTGCTGCACGCCTGAGAGTCCGGAGCCCTCTTGCGGTGCCCAGATCAAATCTCCGCCTTTGCCCGTGGCATTGCCGCGCGTGCACACGCGGCCATTCAACGCGGCCCCTTCGGAAAACTTCTGGTCCTGGTAAAAACAGTAGGATGGGTCGGCGGCCTTGGCGGGTCCGACGAAAACGACCGCCAATGCGGCGGCCGTGATGAACATTGATTTCATTGCGTTCCTGTTCAGGTAACGCCGCGCCCGCGCGCCCCCGCGCGGGCCGTGAGGGTTTAAAACCGAGGTGGGCGGGCTTGGGGAGCGGGGGGCCGGGTGGGAACACGGACCGCCCCAGTAGCCCGGGGGGGGGTGGGTGTACGGGGGGGGGCGTTTTTGTCGGTTTTTTGCCCGGTTTTTCCTATCGGGGGGGGCCTTCGGGGGGGGGGGGGGGCCCTGTTTGCGAA
>NZ_JBKYMO010000019.1:0-31314 GCF_047302915.1 Massilia sp. CT11-108
TGACCATGCGCCGGCGCCGCCCAAGCGCCGCTGGCGCATGGTCAAGCGCACGTTCCTCGTCCTGCTGCTGCTCGCCGTCGCGGGTGCGGCCGGCCTGGCCGTCTACGAAAGCCGCACGTCGGCGCTCGAAGCGCACTTCTTCGCCGGCCTGACGAAGAAACTCAACTACCGCATGGCCAAGGGCCCGAGCGACGCGATCCGCTTCCCGCAGGCCAGCCCGTACGACGAGCGCCTCGGCTACTCGAACCTGCCGAACTACCTGGCCAAGCTCAAGACGCGCGACTACGTCGTCGTCGAACAGGCGCGCATGTCGCCGAAGATGCTGGAACTGGCCGACATGGGCCTGTTCGCCACGTACCACGAAAAGACGCGTGCCGGCCTCGACATCCTCGACTACAGCGGCGAGCCGCTGTTCTCGGCCCGCTTCCCCGAGCGCCTGTACGACAAGTTCGACGCCACGCCGCAGCTGCTCGTGAAGAGCCTGCTGTTCATCGAGAACCGCGAACTGCTCGACACGACGTATCCGAAGCGTAACCCGGCCGTCGAATGGGACCGCTTCTCGAAAGCCGTGTTCGACAAGACCTTGCACTCGATCGGCCTGGGCAGCGGCGGCCGCGTCGCCGGCGGCAGCACGCTCGCCACGCAGATCGAAAAATACCGCCACTCGCCGGAAGGCCGCACGGCCTCGCTGGGCGACAAGCTGCGCCAGATGGCGTCGGCCACGCTGCGTTCCTACCTGGGCGGCGAGAACACGGGCCCGACCCGGCGCCGCATCGTGCTCGAATACCTGAACACCGTGCCGCTGTCGGCCAAGCTCGGCTACGGCGAGGTGAACGGCATCGGCGACGGCATGTGGGTCTGGTACGGCCGCGATTTCGCGGAAGTGAACCGCATCCTCTCGAGTAAGCAGCTCACGCCCGAATTCGCATTGGTGTACAAGGAAGCGCTGTCGCTGATGATCGCGCAGCGCCGCCCCGCGTACTACCTGGGCGCCGGCGAGAAGGACCTGGAAATCCTCACGAACTCGCACCTGCGCGTGCTCGCGCAGGCCGGCGTCATTTCGCCCGCGCTGCGCGACGTGGCCATCGCCACCGTGCTGCATCCGGCACTCGGTTCCGGCGTCGCACCGCCGCCCGCGAACACGTTCGTCACGCGCAAGGCCGCCAACGCCGTGCGCAACCATCTCGCCAACCTGCTGGGCGACTCCCGCCTGTACAACCTCGACCGCCTCGACCTGTCGGTGGTGACGACCTTGAATTCGGACGCGCAGAAGGCCGTGACGGCCACCTTGCGCAAGCTGACCGACAACGAAGCGGCCGCGGAAGCGGGCCTGACGGGCAAGGGCATGCTGGGCAACGGCGACCCGTCCAAGGTCGTGTACAGCTTCACGCTGATGGAGCGGGGCGACAAGGTCAACTACCTGCGCGTCCAGACCGACAACTACGACCAGCCGCTCGACATCAACGAGGGCGCCAAGCTCGACCTCGGTTCGACCGCGAAGCTGCGCACCCTGACGACCTACCTCGACATCGTCGACCAGCTGCACCAGCGCTACGAGCCGATGTCGAAAGCGGAGCTCGCCCAGGTCAAGGTCGATCCGAAGGACCGCCTGACCCAGTGGGCCGTCGACTACTTCCAGACCTTGCCGGACGGCGCCGACCGCGGTCTCGTGCCGATGCTGGGCGCGGCCATGGAGCGCAAGTATTCGGGCAACCCGGGCGAAGCGTTCTTCACGGGCGGCGGCGTGCACATCTTCGGCAACTTCAGCAAGCTGGACGACAGCCGCATCCTCACCGTGCAGCAGGCGCTGCAGAACTCGACGAACCTCGTGTTCGTGCGCCTGATGCGCGACGTCGTGCGCTACTACATGTTCCAGCTGCCCGGCTCGTCCGCGCAACTGCTGGCCGACGCCGACGATCCGCGCCGCGCGGAGTATCTGTCGCGCTTCGCCGACCGCGAAGGCAAGGATTTCCTGGCCCGCTTCTGGAACAAGTACCGCGGCAAGAACTGGGACGAGGTCGAGACGGCGCTGATGCAGGGCGTGCGCATCCGGGCGTCGAAGGTCGCGGCCGTGCACCGCACGATCTACCCGGACGCGTCGCTGGCCGAATTCGGCAAGTTCCTCCACAAGTACCTGCCGGCCGACGCCGAGGTCGACGACGAGCGCATCGCCAAGATGTACGACCAGTACGCCGTCGCGAACATGTCGCTGGCCGACCGCGGCTACGTCGCCTCCGTGCACCCGCTCGAACTGTGGCTCGTGGGCTACCTGCGCACCCATCCGAAAGCGGGCTGGGACGAAGTCGTCGGCGCATCGACGAAGGAACGCCAGGAAGTGTATTCGTGGTTGTTCAAGACGCACCGCAAGCATGCCCAGGACAAGCGCATCGCCGGCCTGATCGAAGTGGAAGCCTTCCTCAAGATCCACGCGCAGTGGAAGAAGATGGGCTATCCGTTCGACTCGCTCGTGCCGTCGTACGCGACCACGCTGGGCGCGTCGGCCGACCGTCCGATCGCGCTGGCCGAGCTGATGGGCATCCTCATCAACGGCGGCGTGCGCAAGCCCACGCAGCGCATCGACTCGCTGCACTTCGCCAAGGACACGCCGTACGAGACCGTCGTCAAGCGCGGCAATGCGGAGAAGGGCGAGCAGGTGCTGAACCCCCAGGTGGCGCGCGCCGTCGTCAACGCCATCCGCGGCGTCGTGCAGGAAGGTACCGCGAAGCGTGCCAAGACCGCGTTCGTCAAGGACGACGGCAGCGTGATCGCGCTGGGCGGCAAGACGGGTACCGGCGACCAGCGCTTCGACGTCTACGGCGCCGGCCACCGCCTGATCGAATCGCGCTACGTGAACCGTTCGGCCACGTTCGTGTTCAACATCGGCGAGCGCTTCTTCGGCAGCATGACGGCGTACGTCCACGGCCCGGATTCCGCGCACTACGACTTCACCAGCGCGCTGCCCGTGCAACTGCTCGTGAAGCTGGCGCCGAGCCTGATGCCGATGATCCAGCACCAGGACACGGTCACCATCCCGGGCCTGCACGTCGAACGTGCCGCGCCGGCGCCGGCGGGCCCGACGGATGCCGTCGCGCGCGATACCGAGCAGCCCGTGCCGGCCGATGCAGCGCCGCCCGTGGAGGCCCCGGCCGTCGAGGAACCGGTCGCGAAGCCGGTTGCGAAACCGGTTGCCAAGCCGGCGGTGAAGGCCGCCGAGAAGCCGGCCGCGGAAGATCATCCGAAAGCGGTCGGCGTCCGCAAGGCCGGCGTCGACACGCCGTCGAAGCCGGCGCCGCACAAGCCGGCGGTCAAGCGCGACGATCCGGAGGCACCGCCGCCGAAGGTTGAACGCGCAGCCCGTCCGAAGCCGGCCGCCGTGGAAGACGTGCTGCTGTGAGCCGGGCCGCATGAAGCGGCTCCCGCTGCGTAAATTCAGTCTCGTCTCGTTGCGCGACCTGCTGGTGGCGGTCGCGCCGACGGCCGTGCTCGTGCTGGCCGCGTGCATCGTCGCGTACATCGTCGTCGACCCCGCGCCGCCGCGCCACGTGATCCTCGCGACGGGGCAGGAGAACAGCGCGTACGAGGAATTCGGCCGCAAGTACGCGACCATCCTCGCCCGCGACGGCATCAAGGTCGATGCCCAGCGCACGCTGGGATCGGAAGACAACCTGCAGCGCCTCATCGAAGGCAAGGCCGATATCGCGTTCGTGCAGAGCGGGTCGACGAGCGAGGCACAGGCCGAGCGGCGCGGCCTCGTGTCGCTGGGCAGCCTGTTCACGGAACCCGTCTGGCTATTCCTGCGCGAGCGCGATGCGCACGGCCGCAAGCGCGACATGGACAGCATCGTGCAGCTGAAAGGCCTGCGCATCAACCTCGGACCGGAAGGGACGGGCGTGCCGAAGCTGTTCCGCCAGGTCCTCGCCGTGAACGGCCTGGAGCCGCGCCAGCTGAAGCTCTCCGCGCTCGAGAACACGCCCGCCACCGTGGAGTTGCTGGCGGGGCATATCGATGGCCTCGTGTTCAGCTCCGCACCGGAAGCGCCGTTGATCCAGATGCTGCTGCAGACGCCGGGCATCCGCCTGTTTAACTTCCGCCAGGCGGAGGCGTACACGCGCCGGCTGCCGTTCCTCACGCACGTCGTGCTGCCGCGCGGAATCGTCGACCTCGGACGCGACATCCCGGCCCAGGATTTTCATTTGATCGCGCCCACGGCCACGCTGGTCGCGCGCGAGGACCTGCATCCCGCGCTGATCGATTTATTCGTCAAGGCGGCCACGGAGATTCATGGCGGGACGGGCTGGTTCCAGCAGCAGGGCCAATTCCCGTCGCCGCGCTATACGGAGATCCCGGTGGCGCGGGAGGCGGCGAAATACTATCGCGACGGTCCGCCGTTCCTGCAGCGCTACCTGTCGTTCTGGCTGGCGAACCTGTTCGACCGGCTGTGGGTCGTCGTGGTGGCGCTGGCGGCGCTGATCATTCCGCTGTCGAAGATCGTGCCGCCGCTGTACGTGTGGCGCATCCGCTCGCGTGTGTACCGCTGGTACGGCGAGTTGCGCGCCGTCGAGCAGGCGCTGGAAAACGCGAAGGACGAGCACCGCGACGAGGCACGGGAGGAGCTGCTGCGCCGCCTCGACGGTATCGAGCAGCGCGTCAACCACATCTCGATCCCGCTCGCGTACGCGGATGCGTTATATGGCCTGCGCAGCCACATCAACTTCGTGCGCCAGCGCGTGCGGATCGCGCTGGCCGCGAAGAACGCCGCGTAATTACGGCAACACGATCTTCACGACCGCATTGCCCGACGTCGCGTACAACGTGCCGCTGCCGTCGACCGCGATACCGCGCAGCTGCGCGAAGCTGCCGGGCAGCTTGCCGGTCCGCAGCGTCGTCGACGCGGCCAGGCCGGCGGGCGTCGCGACGATGCCGTCCGGCGTCGTGATCTTGCGCACCGTGTTGTTGATGGCATCGGCGCCGTACAGATTGCCGTTCTTGTCGATGGCAAGCGCGATCAGCTGCTGGAAGCGGGCAGTCGACGCATTGCCGTCGGCGTTGCCGGCCTGGTTGCGCGCGCCGACGAAGGTCGTGAGCGCGGTGGCGCCGGACGTCGCACGGCTGAGCGTGCGAAACAGGTCGGCCACGTACACGGTGCCGTCGGGATCGACGACCACGCCGCGCGGCACCAGCTGGCCCGTGCCGTAGATGGGCGCGACGGCGCCCGTTTCGAGCGTCGTGGCGCGGTTCGGATTCGCGATCGGGATGCGGCGCGTGTCGACGCCCGACGTGACGTACAGGTTGCCGTCGTTGTCGGCCGCGATCCCGGCCGGGATGTTCTGCGGGTCGATGCCGAAATTGCCGAACGAGAGCCGGGTCACGGTGGTGACGGTGCCGTCCGACGTGATCTTGCGGATGGTCGCGCCGTCCAGGACGTACAGGTCGCCGCTGCCGTCGATCGTGATGGCCGTCGGCTGTGTGAAGCGGGCGCGGTTGCCCTTGCCGTCGGCCGTGCCGCTGGCGCCCGCCAGGCCGGCGAACAGGCTGACCGTGCCGTCCGGAGCGATCTTGCGGATCGTGAGGTTGCCTTCGTCCGCCACGTACACGTTGTCGTTGGTGTCGACGGCCAGGCCGCGCGGCGTGTTGAAGCGGGCCGCCGTGCCTTTCTTGTCCGCAGTGCCGCCGGTGGCGGCATCGCCGGCCAGCACGCTGATCCCCGTGCTCGGCCCGGAATCGCCGCCGTCGCCGTCGTCCGTCTCGCGCTTCGGCCCGCCGGGACCGCACGCGCACAGCAGCGCCGCGACACCCGCGCACACGAGGCGCACGCGCAGGCGGGCAGGGACAGCGGATGGGGTCGTCATGGCTACATCTCCAGGTCAGCAGTGAGCCCGCATGCTAGCACGCGCGCACCGTTGCGAATCTCTGCGATTCTCACGTGCGACCGGGAGACGAGCGAAAAGTTCAGGCGCCGATCCAGGGCAGGCCGGCCTTGCACCAGCCGCCGACCGTCTTGCGGTGGCCTTCCGGATCGCGGTCGCCCTCGAAGCCTTCCAGGATGTCGAACGCATTCTGGTAGCCCAGTTCCGTGGCGGTGCGCGCGGCGTGGCGCGAACGCACGCCGGAACGGCACAGGAACAGCACGACGTCGTCCGGGGTGGCCACGTTCTGCAGCTGGGTCGCGAAATCGGGGTTCGGCGCACCACCGGGGTACAACGTCCATTGCACGGCGCCGTGCTGGGTTTCCGGGATCGCGGGGCGGCCGACCCAGTCGCGCTCCGCATTCGTGCGCACGTCGACCAGTTTCACCCTGGGGTCCGCTTGCAGGAGTTCGAACGCTTCCTGGGGCGTGACGGCGCCCGCGTACGGCTGGCCGGGCGCGCGGGCCCTGGCGTTCGCGAGGATCTCGTCGGTCGTAGTCATGTCATCAATTCCTTGTAGGGTGGTTGCGCACCGTCGCGGGTCGTTGCTAAGCTAGGGCTCGCACTTTTGGTGCATTGCGCATCAGTTTGGTGCATACTCGAAAAATTGCACTTGTTTGGTGCGTATGGACGAGCTTGCGCCAAGATCGTGCACGCTTAAGGTGTCATTGATTTTAAGGGGCAAATTGAGCGCCCTCAAAGTAATCATTATTTATTTGCTCATGGAAAAATGCTGGCATAATTTCTGCTTAGAAGGTTATGCGCCTGTCGCATGCCCGGTTGGCATCGACACCCCTTTTTGACTTAGGAGATACTGGAATGGCAAGGACCGCCGCAGATGTAATGCAGATGCTGAAGGACAACGAAGTCAAGTTCGTTGATTTGCGTTTCGCCGATACCCGCGGCAAGGAACAGCACGTGACCGTTCCCATCTCGCACTTCGACGAAGACAAGTTCGAATCCGGCCACGCATTCGACGGCTCGTCGATCGCCGGCTGGAAAGGCATCGAAGCATCGGACATGCTGCTGATCCCTGACCCGAACACCGCGAACATCGACCCGTTCTTTGAAGAGACGACCGTGTTCATGCAGTGCGACGTGATCGAACCGTCGGACGGCAAGGGCTATGACCGCGACCCGCGTTCCATCGCCAAGCGCGCCGAAGCCTACCTGAAATCGTCGGGCATCGGCGACACCGCCTACTTCGGCCCGGAACCGGAATTCTTCATTTTCGACTCCGTCCGCTGGAAAGTCGACATGTCGGGCTGCTTCGTCAAGATCGATTCGGAAGAAGCTTCCTGGTCGACCGACAAGGAATTCGAAGGCGGCAACAGCGGCCACCGTCCGACCGTCAAGGGCGGCTACTTCCCGGTCCCGCCGGTCGACAGCTTCCAGGACATGCGTTCGGAAATCTCGCTGATCCTCGAATCGCTGGGCATCCCGGTCGAAGTGCACCACCATGAAGTGGCGGGCGCCGGCCAGATGGAGCTGGGCACCAAGTTCTCGACCCTGGTCGAGCGCGCCGACTGGACGCAGAACCTGAAGTACGTGATCTGGAACGTGGCCCACAGCTACGGCAAGACCGCCACCTTCATGCCGAAGCCGATGAACGGCGACAACGGCTCGGGCATGCACGTCCACCAGTCGATCTGGAAAGACGGCAAGAACCTGTTCGCCGGCGACGGCTATGCCGGCCTGTCGGAAACGGCCCTGTTCTACATCGGCGGCATCATCAAGCACGCCAAGGCCCTGAACGCCATCACCAACCCGGGCACGAACTCGTACAAGCGCCTGGTGCCGGGCTACGAAGCCCCGGTCAAGCTGGCTTACTCGGCCAAGAACCGTTCGGCATCGATCCGCATCCCGCACGTGGCGAACCCGAAAGGCCGCCGCATCGAGACCCGCTTCCCGGACCCGCTGGCCAACGTCTACCTGTGCTTCGCAGCCCTGCTGATGGCCGGCCTGGACGGTATCCAGAACAAGATCCACCCGGGCGAAGCCGCAACGAAGGACCTGTACCACCTGCCGCCGGAAGAAGACAAGCTGATCCCGACGGTCTGCTCGTCGCTGGAAGAAGCGCTGGACGCCCTGAACAAGGACCGCGAGTTCCTGACCCGCGGCGGCGTGTTCAGCGATGCCATGCTCGACGCCTACATCGACCTGAAGATGCAGGAAGTCCAGCGTCTGCGCATGACCCCGCACCCGGCCGAATTCGACATGTACTACTCGTCGTAATTCGTTGGCATCACCCGGTGTCACATTGAAAGCGATTGACACCGGAGTGTATCCACACGGTAACGAAAACGCGGGGAAAGCCAGCCGGCTGCCTCGCGTTTTTTACTGGATGGGGTATAGTCGGAAGCTTCCCAACCATGCATCCAGACTGACCTGATGCGAATGACAAGCTGCTTCCTCCTGCGTCTGTTGTTGCTCGCAGGACTTGCCGCGCACGAGGCGCGGGCCGATTCCGTCATCTACAAATGCGTCGACCAGAACGGCCGGGTGGAGTTCACCGACATCAATAAACCGGGCTGCAAGGTGCTCGACCTGCCGGGTTATGTCGCATCCACGCCCGCACCGGCGCCGCGCGCCGCGCCCGCTGTGGCGATGCGCCAGGGCGCAGGGCGCCCCGCGGCCGCGAGTCCGAATCCCGCCGGCTTCCCGCGGGTGGACACGGCCACGCAGAAGGCGCGCGACGACGACCGCCGCACGATCCTCGAGGACGAGTTGCGTGCCGAGGAGCGCAAGCTGGCGGACCTGAAGCGCGACTATAACAACGGTGAGCCGGAACGCCAGGGCAACGAAAAGAATTACGCGAAGTACCAGGAACGCGTGGCCCAGATGCGCGACAACATCGGCCGCAGCGAAAAGAACGTGGAAGCGCTCAAGCGCGAGATCGCCAACATCAAATGACATGAACGGGACATCGGCCCAACTTCTCCAGCACGACCGTTTCGCAGGCCTCGACATGCTCGCCTCCGCCGTGCTGGTGGCGGATGCCGATGGGCTCGTTCGCTACGCCAACCCGGCCGCCGAGCACCTGCTCGACATGTCAGCCAAAGCGCTGTCGCGGCAGAAGCTGGTCGGGTTGTTCACGAACGGCGACGAACTGGGTGTCCTGTGCGAACAGGCGATCGCCCACAAGTATGCCGACCTGCGCCAGGACCTGACGCTGTTCCGCCCCGCGCGCGACCCGCTGCACGTGCACAGCATCGTCAGCGCGGCGGGCGAGGCCGAGGTCGTCGTCGAGCTGCGCGAGAACGTCCAGCAACTGAAGACCGACCGCGAGGAGCGCCTGCTCGACCAGAGCCTGGCCAACAAGGAACTCATCCGTAATCTCGCCCACGAGATCAAGAACCCGCTGGGCGGCATCCGCGGCGCGGCCCAGCTGCTGGAGCTGGAACTGCCGGACGTGCACCTGAGTTCGCTGCGCGAATACACGCAGGTGATCATCAAGGAGGCCGACCGGCTGCAGACGCTCGTCGACCGCCTGCTGGCGCCGCACCGCCGCCCGCACATCGTGGGCGACGTCAACATCCACGAAGTGTGCGAGCGCGTGCGCAGCCTCGTGCTGGCCGAATTCCCGTCGGGCCTCGCGATCCGGCGCGATTACGATGCGTCGATTCCCGAGTTCCGCGGCGACAAGGAACAACTGATCCAGGCGGTCCTGAACATCGTCCACAACGCCGCCCAGGCCCTGCGCGCGCGCATCGCGGCGGGCGACGCCGAGATCGTCCTGCGCACGCGCGTGGCGCGCCAGGTGACGCTGGCGAAGGTCCGTTACGGCCTGGCATTAGACTTGCATATCATCGACAACGGACCTGGCATCGCCCCCGATATCCGCGACCGCATCTTCTATCCGCTCGTCTCCGGGCGCGAAGGCGGCAGCGGTCTCGGGCTGACCTTGGCACAGACCTTCGTGCAACAGCACCTGGGCCTGGTCGAGTGCGAGAGCCGGCCTGGATTGACGGATTTCCGCATCCTGATTCCCCTGCCATAAGCGGGTGAAGACGAGGGGCGTACCCGGCAATCCCCCTTGAACCTTCGCGGGAAGTAGAAATACATGAAACCAATCTGGATTGTCGACGACGATGCATCGATCCGCTGGGTGCTGGAAAAGGCCCTGGCGCGCGAGAACCTCGCCACCCGGAGTTTTGCCAGCGGCCGCGAAGCGCTGGCGGCATTCGAAACGGACACGCCGCAGGTGCTGGTGTCCGACATCCGCATGCCGGGCGAATCGGGCCTGGACCTGCTGGCGGCCGTCAAGGAACGCCATCCCGGCCTGCCGGTCATCGTCATCACCGCCTTTTCCGACCTCGACTCCGCCGTCGCCTCGTTCCAGGGCGGCGCCTTCGAATACCTGGCCAAGCCGTTCGACATCGACAAGGCCGTCGCCCTGATCCGCCGCGCGCTCGAGGAGAGCCTGCGCGAGACCAGCGTCGACATCGCGCCGTCCGAAACCCCCGAGATCCTGGGCCAGGCGCCCGCGATGCAGGAAGTCTTCCGCGCCATCGGCCGCCTGTCGCAGTCGAACGTGACGGTGCTCATCACGGGCGAATCGGGCACCGGCAAGGAACTCGTCGCGCGCGCCCTGCACAAGCACAGCCCGCGCGCGCAGCAGCCGTTCATCGCGCTCAACACGGCCGCGATCCCGAAAGACCTGCTGGAATCCGAACTGTTCGGCCACGAGCGCGGCGCGTTCACCGGCGCGCAGGCGATGCGGCGCGGCCGCTTCGAGCAGGCCGAGAACGGCACCCTGTTCCTCGACGAGATCGGCGACATGCCGTTCGACCTGCAGACGCGCTTGCTGCGCGTGCTGTCCGACGGCCATTTTTATCGCGTGGGCGGCCACCAGCCGGTGAAGGCCAACGTGCGCGTGATCGCGGCGACGCACCAGAACCTGGAACAGCGCGTGCGCGACGGCCTGTTCCGCGAAGACTTGTACCACCGCCTGAACGTGATCCGCCTGCGCCTGCCCAGCCTGCGCGAGCGGCGCGAAGACATCCCCATTCTGGTGCGCCACTTCCTGGTGCAGAGTGCACGCCAATTGGGCGTCGAGACCAAGCGCATGAGCGACGAAGCGCTGCGCTTCCTCACCGGCCTGGAACTTCCCGGCAACGTGCGCCAGCTGGAAAACCTGTGCAACTGGATCACGGTGATGGCGCCGGGGCAGACGGTCGAAGTGAAGGACCTGCCGCGCGACCTGACCCAGGCGCAACCCGTGCCGGCCGGCGGCAACGGGTTCGCCGTCGGCATCAGTTCGGGCGTGGGCACCGTCTCGCTGGCGGCGCCGTCTTCCAGCATCGTGCACCACGCCGAACCGGGCGCGCTGCCGAACGGCGCCGACGGCTGGATCGGCCTGCTGGAACTGCAGGCCGCGCGCATGCTGTCGGAAGGGCAGGTGGAGGTGATGGACGTGCTGGGCCGCCAGTTCGAATCCGCACTGATCCGCACGGCACTGAAGCACACGCACGGCCGCAAGAACGACGCGGCGATCCGGCTCGGGATCGGACGCAATACGATCACGCGCAAGATTGCCGAGCTCGGCATTGATGGGGCAAAGGACGAATAAGGTCCGGGGGACCTTATTCGAAAACGCGTAAGGTCCGGGGGACCTTATTCGAAAACGCATACGGTAGCGCCCATGGTGTAAGCTCTGTCATCCTAGCAACAACGTTTCGATGACATGCTGATCAACTGTGTCGCCTACCAGGAAGGCAAGAAGCTGTCCGACATCCCCGTCGAGGACATCAGCGACTACCTCTGCAAACCCGGCTGCTTCGTCTGGGTTGCGCTGCGCGACGCCACCGACGCCGAAATGGCGCAGATGAAGGAAGAGTTCAGCCTGCACGAACTGGCCGTGGAAGATGCCGCGCGCGGCCACCAGCGCCCCAAGATCGAGGAATACGGCGACTGCCTGTTCACCGTCGTGCACATGCTCGACCTCGTCGACGGCGACCACATTGCCACCGGCGAGCTGGCGATCTTCGCCGGCACGAACTACGTGCTGTCCGTGCGGCGCGATTCCGCCAAGGGCTTTTTGGGCGTGCGTGCGCGCGCCGAGCGCGAACCGCATCTGCTGAAGATGGGTTCGGCCTTCGTCATATACGCGCTGATGGACGCCGTCGTCGACCGCTACTTCCCCGTCGTCGACATGCTCGAATCCGAACTCGAAACCGTCGAGGACCGCATTTTCACGCACGGCGCCCAGCGCGAGAACGTCGAGCGCCTGTACCAATTGAAGCGCAAGGGGCTCGTGCTGCGCCACGCCGTGTTCCCGCTGCTGGAAGCGATCGGCCGGCTGCACGGCGGCCGCGTCCCGCCGCTCGTGCAGGGCACCGAGGATTATTTCCGCGACGTGCACGACCACCTGATCCGTATCGCCGGGCGCCTCGACGCGATCCGCGACACGATCAGCACCGCGATCCAGGTGAACCTGTCGATGGTCTCGATCGACGAGAGCGAAGTGAACAAACGCCTGGCCGCGTGGGCCGCGATCTTCGCCGTGTTCACGGCGTTCGCGGGCGTGTGGGGCATGAATTTCAAGTACATGCCCGAGCTGGAGTGGAAGTGGGGCTATCCGATGGCGCTCGCCGTCATGGTCGGCGTGTGCGCCTACCTGTACCGGCTCTTCAAGAAGGCCGGCTGGCTATAAAAAAACGCCCGGTGCGCGCTGCACCGGGCGTTTCGTCTTCTGCGAGCGGTTCAGCTTAGAACGTGTAGTTCACGCGCGCGTAGAAGGTGCGGCCCAGCGGATCCGTGTAACGCGGATCGTAGCCGGCCTGGAACGTGTAGTCCTGGTACGACAGCGGCGGATCCTTGTCCAGCAGGTTGCGCACGCCGACGGTCAGGCCCAGGCCCTTCTTCTGCTGCCATGCGCCGAACAGGTCGAACGTCGTGTAGGAGGCGACGTGGTTGGTCGGATCCTGGTCGATGTAGCCGCTCTTGTAGCGGGCGGTCAGGCCGGCCGACCAGGCGTCGCGGTTCCACACCACGTTGTTGGTCGACTGCCAGCGGAACACCGGACCCGTGCCCGAGTACACGCCGACGTTCTGGTGCCACTCGCCGCCTTCCGTGTTCTGGTACTCGTACCTGTGGACGTAGGTCGTGTTCGACGCGAACGAGAACGTGCCGTAGCCGGCGCTGCGCAGGCGGTAGTTGGCCGACAGGTCGATACCGTTGGTGATGATGCCGCCCAGGTTCTCGTTCAGGCGCTCGATGTAGCCGCAGGTCGCCGGATTCGGGCACTGCGAACCGTCCACCGACAGTTCGCCGGCCGGGTTGCGGTGGTACCGGGAGCCGTACTTGACGTTGTCGGCGAAGATGTCGTCCAGGCTCAGCACGCCGATCTGGTGGTCCAGCTTCAGGGCCCAGATGTCGACGCCGACGCTCAGGCCTTTCAGCGGCTCGATCATGATGCCCAGCGTGGCGTTCTTCGACTTCTCGGGCTGCAACGCGGGGTTGCCGCCACCCAGCACCTGGAACTGCTGGCCGCAGTTCGCGGCGCGCGAGTGGCCAGGCAGCGGGTTACCGCCCGGGCAGTTGACCGGGTCGTCATACGTGCCGGCGCTGTTGGTGAAGGTCTGGGCCGAGTGGATGTCGTACAGCGACGGGGCACGGAAGCCGGTCGAGTACGAACCACGCACCAGCACGGCCTGCGTCGGCTGCCAGCGGAACGACACTTTCGGGTTCGTCGTGTTGCCGAAGTCGCTGTACTTGTCGTAGCGGACCGAGCCCGTCACGTCCAGGGTCTTGAGGATCGGCACGTTCAGTTCGCCGTAGACGGCGTACGTGTGACGCGAGCCCGAGTTGAGCGTGTTCGGGTCGATACCGGTCGAAGCGACGACCTTCTCGGCGAACTCGGTATTCGCGGCGCTCGTGAACTTGTCGTACGTCGTTTGCGCGCCCAGCGCCACGGCGGCGCCGCGGCCGGCGTTCAGCCAGTCGCCCAGCTCGCGGCTGGCGTGGAAGTCGAGGCCCGTGGTCTGGCCGCGCGCGGTCTGGATGGTGCCCGACAGTGCGGCCGAGTTCAGCAGTGCGGTGCCGGCGGCGGACTGTTCGCCGAACGGGTTGATGATGCCGTCGCGGACGCCTTGGGTGATGAGGCCGCCGTCGCTGTAGCCGAACAGCTGCTCCTGCACGCGGTTCTCGTTCCACGAGACGGCGCCGTCATAGTCCCAACCGGCGACGTTGCCGTTGAGCGAGACGACCAGGCGTTGCTGGCGGTTCGTGTTCTTGTCCTGGCGCACGCCGTTCGGGATGTCGCGCCATTTCACGTGCGCGAAGCCCGGCTTCACGCCGGCCGGCATGAACGGTTCGGTGTAGGTCGGGTCCAGGCCGGCCGGGTAGTACGGGTTGGCCGTGCCGTCCGGGCGCAGGCGGTTCATGTACAGGCCGCCGTACGGGACCTGGGCGATGGTGGTGCCCACGACGCTCTGGCTCGTCAGGTACTCGACGCCCAGTTCGTGCTGGCCCAGTTTCAGGGTGCCGCGGATCAGGCCGGAGTCGCGGATGTTGCGCGGGATGTAGTCGACGAACGACGAGGTCGTCATGATGCAGCCGGAACCGCCGTCCGGGATCGTGTGCACGCCGGTCGTGCAGCCCGGGCCGGCCGGGTTGACGCTGTCGCCGCCCTGGTAGTAGTTGGCCGGGAAGGTCGACGTCGACAGGCCGCCCGGGTAACGGGTGTTGTACGAGCGGTCGGTGCCGGTCAGCGGGTACTGTTCCTGGTGGTCGATCACGGCCGAGATGTTCCAGCCCTGCGTATCCAGGTCACCCCAGCCCAGCGCGACGTTCGCGTTGATCGAACGGCCGCCGCCATGCGACGGGACGTCTTCGCCGAAGGTGGCACTGCCGCCCTGGTAGTTTTTCTTCGTGATGAAGTTGATCACGCCGCCCACGGCGTCGGAGCCGTACAGCGACGATGCGCCGTCGCGCAGCACTTCGACGCGCTCGAGCGCGGCGAACGGGATCATGTTCAGGTCCGGTGCCGAGCTGTCGTAGGCGTTGTTCGCCAGGCGGCGGCCGTTCAGCAGCACCAGGGTCTTGTTCTGACCGATGCCGCGCAGGTTGGCGAACGATGCGCCGCCCGTGCTGGAACCGACCGACTGGCTGGTGCCTTGCTGGGCTTGCGAGACGCTCAGGTTCGACATCACCTGTTCGATGGTGGTGAGACCTTCCTTCTTCAGGTCTTCGACACGAAGCACGGTAACGGGTACGGCCGTTTCCGCATCGATACGCTTGATCGCCGAGCCGGTGATTTCCACACGCGCGATCGGCGCCTGTTGCACTTCCTGGGTTTGTGCCAGGGCGGTGCCGGCAAAACCGAAGCCGGCTGCCAGCGTCGTGCCGGAGAATACGAGGCGCAGGGTGCGCGCCATGGTTTTTTCTGTGAGCATCTCTTGGTTCCTGTTTTTGTAGGTTACAAGTTTGAAATAGTGGATCGCCAATATTTCAAGAACAGTAAACATACACCACAGAAACTAAAATTCGCGCAAATTTGTGGTGTAATTACGTCAAAAACAGACAGATTTGCATTAGCGCTTGTAAGAATCTGAAACAATATTTCTTTGTGAAATTAAGTATGTATGTACGACATGTTTTTGTACATATGTCTCAATTGGCGGAAATACGTTGTTTCGGCCATGCGGGCGCGCGCCGGCCGTGCGACCGGCGCCGGGGATGAGGCAGTGGAAGATCAGCCGACCATGGCCAGTGCGACGGCTTCCGCGACGCGGATGCCATCGATCGCAGCCGACATGATGCCGCCCGCGTAGCCGGCGCCTTCGCCGGCCGGATACAGCCCTGCCGTGTTCAGGCTCTGCAGGTTGTCGTCGTGGCGCTTGATGCGGATCGGCGACGACGTGCGGGTCTCGACGCCGGTCAGCACGGCGTCTTCCTTGTAGTAACCCTTGATCTGCTTGTCGAATGCGACGAAGGCTTCGCGCAGCGCGACGGTGGCATAGTCGGGCAGGGCCGGGGCGAGATCGGTCAGGTGCACGGCCGGCTTGAACGATGGCGTCACGCTGCCGAATTCTTTCGACGGCACGCCGCGCACGAAGTCGCCCATCAACTGGCCTGGGGCATCGTAATTGCTGCCGCCCAGCACGAAGGCGCGCGATTCCAGTTCGCGCTGGAAGGCGATGCCGGCCAGCGGATGGCCCGGATAGTCGGCCGGGGTGATGCCGACGACGACCGCGCTGTTGGCATTGCGCTCGGCGCGGGAATACTGGCTCATGCCGTTCGTGACGACGCGGCCTTCCTCGGACGAGGCGGCCACGACGGTACCGCCCGGGCACATGCAGAAGCTGTACACGCTGCGGCCGTTGGAAGCATGGTGGACGATCTTGTAGTCGGCCGCGCCGAGGATCTTGTTGCCGGCGTTCGGGCCGAAGCGGCAGACGTCGATCAGCGATTGCGGGTGCTCGACGCGGAAGCCGATCGAGAACGGTTTTGCTTCGACATACACGCCGCGGTCGTACAGCATCTCGAACGTGTCGCGCGCGCTGTGCCCGACGGCCATCACGAGGTGGCGGGTCGGCATGGTCTCGCCCGTATGCAGCTTGACGCCCACGACCTGGCGCGCGTTGCCTTCCCCCTCGATCAGCACGTCTTCCACGCGCGTCTCGAAGCGGATTTCCCCGCCCAGCGCGAGGATTTCCGCGCGCATCTGTTCCACCATTTTCACCAGACGGAACGTACCGATGTGCGGCTTGCTGACGTACAGGATTTCTTCCGGCGCGCCCGACTTCACGAATTCGTTCAGGACCTTGCGGCCATAGTGTTTCGGATCCTTGACCTGGCTGTACAGCTTGCCGTCCGAGAAGGTGCCGGCGCCGCCTTCGCCGAACTGCACGTTCGATTCCGTGTTCAGCTTGCGCTTGCGCCAGAAGCCGAAGGTGTCGACGGTACGCTCGCGCACGATCTTGCCGCGTTCCAGCACGAGCGGCTTGAAGCCCATCTGGGCCAGGATCAGCGCCACGAACAGTCCGCACGGACCCATGCCCACGATCACCGGCCGCGGCGTGCCCGGTGCGGGCAGGGCCTTGGTCACGAACTTGTAGCCGGTGTCGGGCGCCGGGACGATGTGCGGATCGCGCGCCAGCCGGGCCAGCACGGCCGCCTCGTCGCGGACTTCCACGTCGAGGGCGTAGATCAGGACGATGGCGGTCTTCTTGCGCGCGTCGTAGCTGCGCTTGTAGACCGTGAAGTCGATCAGGTCGTCGCCGGCGATGCCAAGCCGGCCGACGATGGCGTCGCGCAGGGCGTGGTCGGGGTGATTCAGGGGCAGTTTGAGTTCGTTAATTCGCAGCATGATGATTGGTGGGCCGGCGCGCGGCGGCGCCGGACGGGCGCCGTGCCGGCGGCGGCAGATCGGTACAGGCGCCAGTATAAGGCATCGGCCACCCGGACCGGCAGGAAAGGCCGCATCCGATGACCGGATGGATGAGCCGGTTTCCCTCGTTTTGTGTTGTAGGCAAGCAACCGACGTTGGCCTCCCCCCATGCATGGTGGCAACGTGAACATCATACGCAGGGAACGCGTTTCCAACCGAAATGCGTAACGTTCAGAATTTTCCTGTTGCGGTGCGTTGAGGATATTCGGCATCGAAAGCAACCAATATGCATGCCAAGTTCTTCTGACTCACTTCGATAGTGCAATATTTGTTCAAAACAAAACCCTTTATGGTGCTGCGCCGCACCAGGGAAAAGCGTGAATTCTTCGGCGCTTTAAATGTGTTGTTTATACACATTTCGGCAATTGTGTTTTATTGACACTTTTGCTTTTGCTATGGTTTTATCGACAAATCAGTAACGTTTGATATCCAGGAAACGTTAATTGAGAGGGTTCGTCCTACAGGGCGAATGATGAAAAAACACAGCAATTAGTGTGGAAGTCACCAGTAGTTTAAACGCACCAGGCCAAAAGCCTTTGCAGGCAACGGGGTGCAAGCGTCGTGCCTGCATGTGGTGAACGTAAAAAACCACTTTGAGAGATCCGAGAAGGAGAAGTATTCATGACGTTTAAATTGAAGTCGATGCCATTGGCGATTTCGTGCGTTCTTGCCAGCGGCGCGTTGCTGGCAGCACCAGCAATGGCCCAGACGCAAGACGCAGTCAGCGCCCAGACCCCGGCGCGCGTTGTCGTCACCGGTTCGCTGATCAGCCGTACCGACACCGAAACTCCCACCCCCGTGCAGGTGTTGACGGCCGCCGACATCCAGAAAAGCGGCAAGACCTCCGTCGCCGAGCTGCTGAACGACCTCGCCGCCAACGGCCAGGGCACGCTTGGCACCGGCTTCTCCGGCGCATTCGCGAACGGCGCTTCGGGCGTGTCGTTGCGCGGCCTGACGGTCGGCGCGACCCTCGTGCTCGTCGACGGCCACCGCCTCGCCCCATATCCGCTGTCCGACGACTCGCAACGTTCCTTCGTCGACGTTTCCTCGATTCCATTCGACGCCATCGACTCCATCGAAGTGCTGAAGAGCGGCGCCTCGTCGCTGTACGGCTCGGACGCGATTGCCGGTGTCGTCAACATCAAGCTGAAGAAAAACCTGAACGGCACGCGCCTCGCGGCCGAAACCGGCAACACGCAGCACGGCGGCGGCAAGACGCACCGCGGCTCGATCAGCACCGGTATCGGCGACCTGGACAACGACGGCTACAACGCCTTCGTGACGGCCGAATGGCGCCGCCAGGGCAACATCAAGGTCAAGGACCGTTCGCAGTTCGAATGGGACAACGCCGACTGGCGTTCGCGGGGCGGCAACAACCTGAACCTGGGCGTGCCGACCGCGGTCAACAGCTTCCTCACCCCCACCAATACGCCGTTCCTGTACAACCCGTCGGGCACCGGCGGCGTCAACAACGCGGCCAACTTCACCTTCCTGGACCCGTCCAAGTGTAACTACCAGAAATACATGGCAGGGGAGTGCGCCGTCACCAACAACGACGGCTTTATCCAGCCGGAAACCGAGAACATCAACCTGCTGGTCGGCTTGACCAAGAAGCTGAACCAGGATTGGGAACTGGCGTTCAAGGGCTCGATGTTCCAGCGCAAGAGTCTGAACAACCGCGGTACGCCGTACCTGGCGTACACCCCGACCGCGTTCAACGGCAACACGGTCGTCGCGCAAGGCTCGGCAACGCCGGGCGTCAACGCGTTCGGCTCGACCCTGTTCGCACCGGGCGCCGCGGTCGGCAAGGGCTTCACGAATCCGTACGCAAACAATGCCCGCCTGTACGGCTACATCCCGGACGTCGATCCGGACCGCACGCTGGACAACACGGCGACGACCACCCGATTCGCCCTCGACCTGCACGGCAGCGCCTACGGCTGGGACATCAACGCCGCCGGCGGCATCACCAAGGTCAAGACCGACATCGACTACAGCGGCTACGTGAACCGCTTCGCCCTGTACACGGCGCTGCGCAACGGCACGTGGAACCCGATTGGCGGCAACGACCCGTCCCTGGTCGCGCAGATCTCGCCGCGCTTCTCGAACTCGCTGGAATCGAAGCTGAACTACCTGGACCTCGTCGGTTCGCGCGAACTGATGCAGCTGGGCGCGGGCCCGCTGGCCCTGGCGGCCGGCGTGCACTGGCACAAGCGTGAGCAGAACGCGCCGCCGGCCTCGCTCACCGCGAACGGCACGGTTGCCAGCACGACCGCGTTCGTGATCGGCGACGAGACCAACTCGGCCGTCTTCGCCGAACTGCAGGCGAGCCCGATCAAGAGTCTCGAGCTGCACGTCTCGAGCCGCTACGACCACTACGACACCTACGGCAATTCGTTCACGCCGGCGGCCAGCTTCAAGTGGACCCCGGTCCAGTCGTTCGCCGTGCGCGGCACTTTCGCCCGCGGCTTCCGCGCGCCGAACCCGGCCGAGGTGGGCAACGCCGGTTCGATCTTCACGTTCAACACGATCAGCGACCCGATCCTGTGCCCGGACGGCAAGAAGACGACGAAAGGCAACGTACCGACCGCATGCGGCATCTCGCCGATCTACGTGCAGTCGACCAGCAAGGACCTGTCGCCCGAGAAATCGAAATCGTTCACGCTGGGTATCGTCGCCGAGCCGATCCGCGGCCTGAACGCGACCCTGGACTACTACAACATCAAGGTCAACAACCAGGTCGTGACGTCGGCCGGTAACGACCCGTCGTACGTCCCGGTCTGGGTGCGTGCGCCGGCCCTGCCGGTCGATATCGCGACCGGCGTCGGCACCGGCACTGCCGTGGGCACGCCGGTCGTCGGTCCGATCCAGTACGCGCTGTCGCCGTACATCAATGCCGGCTCGACCAAGACGAGCGGTATCGAAGCGGATGTGGGCTACCGCTGGCGCCTGCCGAGCGACATGGGCATCGTGCGTGCAAACCTGAGCGCTGCCCATACGTTCAGCTACATCACCGAGGTGGCCGGCACGTCGTTCCAGCTGGCCGGCACGCATGGTCCGTCGGTCGTGTCCGGTGCAACGGGCAGCCCGAAAGACCGCGCCCAGTTCACGCTGGGTTACGCCCGCGGTCCGCTGGACATCACGGCGACGGTCAACTACACGAGCGACTTCACGACCCTGGACCCGGCGATCCCGGCGAACGACTGCGCGACGACCGCAGGCGACGTCGGCGGCCGCCTGTACTTCGACGGCCTGGATCAGCCGGCCTACTACTGCCACGTTGCGTCGTTCACGACGACCAACCTGAACCTGCAGTACAAGCTGAGCCAGAACCTGACGCTGAAGGGTTCGATCCTGAACCTGTTTGACCGCCAGCCGCCGATCGACGTGGCCACCTACGGCAACTCGGGCACGCAAACCGCGTACAACGCGTCGCTGCACCAGGCCGGCGCCGTGGGCCGTTTCTACAGCCTCGGCCTGAACTACACGTTCTGACGATGCGATCCTGAGCCCGGCGCCACCGGGCTGCTGGCCGCCCCGCAATGGACATCGTCCACTGCGGGGCGGTTTTTTTTGTCCGGACGCGCCCCGGTGGCGATTTGCTGATATGATGACCGTCATGCGAAAGAAATCGAACAAGTCGTCCGCGCAAAGCCGCAAGGAAGCCACCCACGAGCGCATCGTCGACGTCGCGGCGCGCGCCATCCGGCGCAGCGGCTACGACGGTATGGGCGTGGCCGACATCATGAAGGAAGCGGGCCTGACGCACGGCGGGTTTTACGCGCACTTCGCGTCGCGCGACGCGCTGCTGGCGGACGCCGACAGCATCTGCGCCGGCCACGTCGTCCTGTTCGCCAACCGCCGGTTCGACGTCGGCATGCCGCCCGTGTGGAACCGCGATCCGGACACCGGCGTCGTGGGGCCGGGCATCTACGCGGGCGACATCACGATCACGAACCGCGAACAGGTCGGCGACATCAAGCACGTGTGGGAACTGAACCGCCACCTGCACCTCGTGCGCCTCGCGCAGGCGTGGGCCGTGACGAACGACGTCGCCTGGCTGCACGCGCTGCAGACGCAGCTGCGCAGCTGGCTCGACCAGTGCCCGCCGCTCGTCGGCCCCAACTGGACGAGCTCGCTGGAACTGGGCATCCGCCTCATCAACTGGGGCCTCGTGTGGCAAATGATCGGCGGCGAGGGCAGCGGCCTGTTCGCGGGCGAGGAGGGCCAGCGCCTGCGCGCCGACTGGCTGGACAGCATTCACGCCCATTGCAGCGCGATCGCGCGTCACCTGTCCCGCCATTCGTCGGCGAACAATCATTTGATCGGCGAACTGGCCGGCCTCTACGTGGGCGCGTCGATCTGGCCGTGCTGGAAGTCGTCGGGCGCGTGGCTGGAACAGGCGCGGCGCGAACTGGAGCACGAAGCGCAGGCGCAGTTCTCGCGCGACGGCGTGAACCGCGAGCAGGCGTTCGCGTACCACATCTTTTCCTCCGAATTCCTGTTCGTGGCGGGCCTCGTCGGCCAGGCCTGCGACCACCCGTTCTCGCGCGCCTACTGGACCGCGTTGCTGCGCGCGCTGCGTTTCCTGCGCTCCGTGCGCGACCTGAAAGGCAACGTGCCGATGGTCGGCGATGCGGACGACGGCATCGTGTTCCGGCTGGATTCTCCCGCCAACGACCGCGCCGAACAATTGCTCGCGCTGGGCGACGCTGTGCTGCGCCGCATGCCGCCCACGCACCCCGGCGTGCGCTGGCTGTTGCATACCTTGCCCGGCAAGCGGCCGGAAGCGGATCCGCACGAATCGGAGACGGGCTGGGCGTTCCCGGACGGGGGTTATTTGCTGTTCGGGTCGCACTTCGGCGAGCCTGGCGAAATCAAGGGCATGGTCGATTGCGGCCCGCTGGGCTATCTCGGCATCGCCGCGCACGGCCACGCGGACGCGCTGGCGCTGACCCTGTCCATCGGCGGCGAAGAGTGCCTCGTCGATCCCGGCACGTATTCGTACTGGCAGGAACCGAAGTGGCGCGATTACTTCCGCGGCACGTCGGCGCACAACACGGTGCGGATCGACGGGCTCGACCAGTCGGTCTCGGGCGGACGCTTCATGTGGCTGAAAAAGGCGCGGGCCTCGATCGAGCGCATGCCGCAATCGCCGCACGAATTCGATTTCCGCGGTTCGCACGACGGTTACGAGCGCCTCGCCGATCCCGTCCGGCACATGCGCAGCGTCCGGTTCGACGCGGCCAGCGCGACCCTCACGGTGCGCGACGAGATCGCCGCCAAGAAACATCACCAGGTCGAGCTGTTCTGGCATTTCGCGCCCGGCCTGGACGTGCGCCTGAACAGCGCCGGCCTGCACGTGCGGGGCAAGCGCTTCGCGCTGCAGATGCATGCGCACGGCGCGGACCTGAAGCTGGAACTGGTGCGCGGCAACGAAAATCCGCCGCTCGGCTGGTACTCGCGCTGCTATGAAAGCAGGCAGCCATGCGACGTTCTGAAGGTCAGCACCGTATCGTCCGCCGTTCCGGTCGAGTGCAAGTTTACAATAACGTTTTTCTAACAGCGTTTTTCCATAATTTCCATAACTAAAGGGATTGTTTCAAATGCTCATCTATCTGGTCGCAGGTGCCCGCCCCAACTTCATGAAAATCGCGCCGATCGTGCGCGCGCTGCAGGCACGCGCGGATGCGCCGGCGTTCAAGATCATCCACACGGGGCAGCACTACGACCGCGAGATGAACGACGTGTTCTTCGAAGAACTGGGCATCCCGCAGCCGGACGTGTTCATGGCGGCAGGCGGCGGCAGCCACGCCCAGCAGACGGCCAAGATCATGATCGGCTTCGAAGAGCTGTGCCAGGGCGAGCGCCCGGACGCCGTGCTCGTCGTGGGCGACGTGAACTCGACGCTCGCGTGCTCGATCGTCGCCAAGAAACTCAATATCCCGGTCGCCCACGTCGAGGCCGGCCTGCGCAGCGGCGACATGGCGATGCCGGAGGAAATCAACCGCCTCGTCACCGACAGCATCTCCGACTGGTTCTTCGTCACGGAACCGGCCGCCCTGGAACACCTGCGCCGCGAAGGCAAGAAGGACGGCGCGATCCACTACGTCGGCCACGTGATGGTCGACAACGTGCTGTACCAGGCCGAGAAATTGAGCAGCGCGGACACGTCCGCGTTCGAGACGAGCAAGTGGAAGGCCGAACGCAAAAAAGGGGGCAACGGCGCAGGCCAGCGCTACGGCGTGGTGACCCTGCATCGTCCGAGCAACGTCGACGATGCGGCCACGTTCACGCGCATCGCCGGCGCGCTGAAGGAGATCGCGGCCGACCTGCCGCTGATCTTCCCCGTGCACCCGCGCACCCGCGCGAACCTCGAGAAATTCGGCATCGACCTGGGCCCGAACGTCACGCTGGCGGGCCCGCAGGCGTACATGGCCTTCCTGAACCTGTGGAAGGACGCGGCCGTCGTGCTGACGGACAGCGGCGGCCTGCAGGAAGAAACGACGGCGCTGGGCGTGCCCTGCGTCACGATCCGCGAGAACACGGAACGTCCCGTGACCGTGGACGAAGGTTCGAACGTGCTGGCCGGCACCGACCCGGCCGCGATCCTCCTCGAGGCGCGCAAGATCCTGCGCGGCGAGGGCAAGCAGGGCCGCCGGCCGCATCTGTGGGACGGCCGTGCGGCGGAACGCATCGTGGACGTCCTGACGAAGGAAATCCGCGGGCAAAGTTAATCATGAGGTAGACATGAACGAGCGCATCACGCTGATGGGGTGCTCCATCGACAACCTGACGATGGAAGAGACATTGCAGACGGTCGAGGGGTTCATCCATACAGGACGGCCCCATCAACACGTGGTGGTCAACGTCGACAAGCTGGTCAAGGCCAGCCGCGATCCGGAACTGCGCCGGATCATCAACGATTGCGCGCTCGTGAATGTCGATGGCATGCCGGTCGTGTGGGCGTCGCGCCTGCTGGGCCGGCCGCTGAAGGAACGGGTCGCGGGCTGCGACCTGTTCGAGGCGCTGATGCGGCGCGCGGGCGAGAAGGGCTGGCGCGTGTTCCTGCTCGGCGCCAGGGAAGACGTGGTGGGCAAGGTGGCGTCCACGTACCGGCACAGATATCCGAACCTGGTGCTGGCCGGCTACCGCAACGGTTACTGGAAGGGCGAGGCGGAAGAGGCGGACGTGGTCGAACAGATCCGCGCCGCGCGCCCCGACCTGTTGTTCGTGGCGATCAGTTCGCCGAAAAAAGAGCAGTTCCTCGGCCGCTGGCAGGCCGAGATGAAGGTGCCGTTCGCCATGGGCGTCGGTGGTACCTTCGACGTGGCGATCGGACACGTGAAGCGCGCGCCGCTCTGGATGCAGAAATCCGGGCTGGAATGGTTCTACCGTTTCCTGCAGGAGCCGCGCCGTATGTTCCGTAGATATTTTATCGAGGACATGGCCTTCATCTGGCTGTTCCTCAAGGAGTTGAAGTTGAAGGGCGCACGATAGCGTCCACGAGGTTGTAGTACACCAAAACACCAGACAGGGATGGCGCGGGGGACTCTTTCCGCGCCGACAACATAACGATGCGCGCCGGCTCCAGCAAGAGCACGGCGGCAGCAACACTTTTACGAAAGAAGAGCATTCATGAAGATTCTCGTTACTGGCGGCATGGGTTACATCGGTTCGCACACCGTCGTGGAACTGCAGAACGCCGGCCACGACGTGGTCGTGTACGACAACCTGTACAACGCGGTGCGTTCCGTGCAAGACCGCGTGCAAAAGATCACCGGCAAGCCGTTCGTCTTCGTCGAAGGCGACATCCGCGACCGCGCGGCCATGGAAGCCGTGTTCGGTGCCCACAAGATCGATGCCGTGATCCACTTCGCCGGCCTGAAGGCGGTCGGCGAATCGGTGGCGCAGCCGCTGCGCTACTACGACAACAACGTCTACGGCAGCGTCGCGCTGTTCGAGACGATGGCCAAGTTCGGCTGCAAGACGCTCGTGTTCTCGTCGTCGGCCACCGTGTACGGCGATCCGGCCTCGGTGCCGATCAAGGAGGACTTCCCGCTGTCGGCCACCAATCCGTATGGCCGCAGCAAGCTGATGATCGAAGACATCCTGCGCGACGTGTTCAAGGCCGAGCCGGACTGGCGCATCGCCCTGCTGCGCTATTTCAACCCGGTGGGCGCCCATGAAAGCGGCCTGATCGGCGAGGAGCCGAACGGCATCCCCAACAACCTGGTGCCGTACATCGCCCAGGTCGCCAACGGCCAGCGCGAAAAACTGTCCGTGTTCGGCGGCGACTACCCGACGCCGGACGGCACCGGCATGCGCGACTACATCCACGTCGTCGACCTGGCCATCGGCCACGTCAAGACCCTGGACAAGCTGGCACAGGGTGCCGGCCTGCACACGTACAACCTCGGCACCGGCAACGGCAATAGCGTGCTGGAAATGGTGCATGCCTTCGAGAAGGCATGCGGCAAACCGATTGCCTACCAGATCGTTGACCGTCGCCCCGGCGACATTGCCAAGTGCTACGCCGACCCGACGAAAGCGCGCGAGGAACTCGGTTGGACCGCGCAGCGTGACATCGCTCAGATGTGCGCTGATTCCTGGCGCTACCAGACTACTCCAAAATAAACGTATGAGGACCGAACCATGAAAGCGATGATTCTTGCAGCAGGCAAAGGTACGCGTGTACGTCCGTTGACCTATGACCTGCCGAAACCGATGATCCCCGTGCTGGGCAAGCCCGTGATGGCCTACCTGATCGAGCACCTGCGCAAGCACGGCGTGACCGAGATCATGGTGAACGTCAGCCACCTGCACGAAAAGATCGAGGAATACTTCGGCGAGGGCGAGCAGTACGGCGTCCAGATCGGCTATTCCTTCGAAGGCTACACGAAGGAAGATGGCGAAGTCGTTGCCGTGCCGATCGGTTCGGCCGGCGGCATGAAGAAGATCCAGGAATTCGGCGGCTTCTTCGACGACACGACCATCGTCCTGTGCGGCGACGCGCTGATCGACCTGGACCTCAAGGCTGCCCTGGCGGAGCATCGCCGCAAGGGCGCCGTGGCGTCCGTCATCACGAAGGAAGTCCCGTGGGACAAGGTGTCGAGCTATGGCGTCGTCGTGACCGACCAGAATGGCCGCATCACCCAGTTCCAGGAAAAGCCGAAGCAGGAAGAGGCGCTGTCGAACTTCATCAGCACCGGCATCTACATCTTCGAACCGGAAGTGATCGACCTGATCCCGTCGGGCGTGGAGTTCGACATCGGTTCCCAGCTGTTCCCGCTGCTGGCCGAAAAGGGCATGCCGTTCTATGCCCAGGGCCGTCCGTTCAACTGGCTGGACATCGGCAGCGTGAGCGATTACTGGGAAGTGCTGCAGAACGTGCTGACTGGTGAGGTCAACCATATGGATGTGCCGGGCATCCAGATCGAGCCGGGCCTGTGGACCGGCCTGAACACGAGCATCGACTGGCGGGGCACGACGATCAAGGGCCCCGTCTACATCGGTTCCGGCGTCAAGATCGAGGCCGGCGCCACGATCATCGGCCCCACGTGGATCGGCCATGGCAGCCACATCTGCGAGGGTGCCGAGGTCGTCCGTAGTGTGCTTTTCGAGTACACTCGCGTGCTGAACGACGTGACTTTACATGAAATGATCGTTTTCAAAGACTACAGCATCGACCGTGCCGGGGAGATGAAGCATTCCTCCGAGTACAGCTCGTCGGAGTGGCTGAACGCGCGCGACCGTCGCCGCAGCCGGCGCAAAGAGCAGGCCGAAGAAACAGACAAGACATTAGAGAAAGCCAACGCATGAAAATTTACCCAGTCATCCTCTCCGGCGGTGCCGGTACCCGTTTGTGGCCGCTGTCGCGGGCAGTGATGCCCAAGCAGCTGCTGCCGCTGGTGACGGACAAGACGATGCTGCAGGAAACCGCGCTGCGGGTCCGCGGCTGGCCGGGGTTGATGGCGCCGCTGGTGGTTTGTGGCAATGAGCACCGCTTCCTCGTGGCCGAGCAGCTGCGCGGCGTCGGCATCACGCCGCACGGCATCCTGCTCGAGCCGGCGGGCCGCAACACGGCCCCGGCCGTGGCAGCCGCGGCCGCCTTCCTGAAAGCGCAGGATCCGGACGCCGTGATGCTCGTGCTGCCGGCCGACCACGTGATCGAAAAGAACGAAGCGTTCCGCCTCGCGGTGGAACGTGCCGCGGTCCAGGTGGAGCAGGGCGCGCTGGCCACGTTCGGCATCGTGCCGAGCGCCCCGGAAACGGGCTATGGCTACATCCGCCGCGGCGAACCGCTGCCGGGCTGCGACGATTGCTACAAGATCGAGCGCTTCGTCGAAAAGCCGGACCGCAACACGGCCGAAGGCTTCGTCGCCGACGGCGGCTTTTACTGGAACAGCGGCATGTTCATGTTCCGTGCCGACCGCTTCCTGGCCGAGATCGGGAAGCACGCGCCGGCGATCGCCGAGGCTGCCGGCGCCGCCGTGCAGTCGGCGTACCGCGACCTGGACTTCTGCCGCCTGGACGAAGCCGCGTTCGCCGCGAGCCCGTCCGATTCGATCGACTACGCGGTGATGGAACACACGCGCGACGGCGTCGTCGTCGCGGCCGACATCGGCTGGAGCGACGTCGGTTCCTGGTCGGCGCTGGCCGACGTGCAGGACAAGGATGCCAACGGCAATGCGATCCGCGGCGACGTCTACCTCGACAGCACGAGCAACACGCTCGTGCGCGCCGAGAGCCGCATCGTGGCCGTCGTGGGCGTGAAGGACCTCGTCGTCGTCGAGACGAACGATGCCGTGCTCGTCGCGCACAAGGACATGGTCCAGCGCGTGAAGAACGTCGTCGACCACCTCAAGGGCAATGAGCGCACGGAACACCTGTACCACACGAAGGTGTACCGTCCGTGGGGCTATTACGAAGGCATCGACGCGGGCGAACGCTTCCAGGTCAAGCGCATCTGCGTGAAGCCGGGCGAAAAGCTGTCGCTGCAGATGCACCACCACCGCGCCGAGCACTGGATCGTCGTGTCCGGCACGGCCCGCGTCACGTGCGGCGACAACGTCACCCTGCTGTCCGAGAACGAGTCGACGTACATCCCGATCGGCATGACGCACCGCCTGGAAAACCCGGGCAAGCTGCCGCTGCACCTGATCGAAGTGCAGTCCGGCAGCTACCTGGGCGAGGACGACATCGTCCGCTTCGAGGACATCTACAAGCGGGCGTAAGCCCACATCCCCGCGTCCGTATTTCTCGTGCGGACGCGTCTTTTCCTTTAGTTCCGTAGCGCTACAGTGCGTATGGCCGCACGCATGCGGCATACAATGCATCGTCGAAACCCATCGGGGGAACATCATGAAGATGAAGACGATCATCGCGGCATGCGCGCTCGCCGGCGTCGGCGGCACGGCGGCGGCAGGCGATATCATCGGCGGATCTGCTCTGCTGGACGCGGACAGCCACGCCCAACTCGAACGCTGGCTCGGCGCCGGCGAATTCAACCTCAGCAATGTGTACACCCTGCGTCCCGGCGATACGTCGGACGCCTTCCACGCGGGCGCGGACGGGAAGGGCGCGACCTTCACCCTGTTCGACGTGACGAACGACGCCGGCGCCAGCTACCTCGTGGGCGGCTACAACCCGCAGGGCTGGGCGTCGGATGAAGGCTGGCACGAGACCCAGCGCGACTGGCAGCGCACGGCCTTCCTGTTCAACATGACGACGCCGGCCGTGTACCGCCAGGTCCTGACGGACTACGTGCTGCCGAGCCAGGGCTTGCGCCAGACCTATAACGAGGCCGGCTACGGTCCCATCTTCGGTTCCGGACCGGACCTGTACGTCAACGACGCGTTGACGGCGGCCACGTCGTGGCAACTGAGCTATGGAAATCCGGCAAACGAAGGCTACAGCATCATCGACGGCAGCCTGCACGGCGAGATCGTCAAGTTGAATGCAATGGAAGTGTTCGCGATTTCGCCGGTGCCGGAGCCCGGGAACGTCGCGATGCTGCTGGCGGGCATCTGCATCCTGGGCGTTACGGTGCGCAAGCGCACGCTAAGCCATTCCTAAGTTGTTTGCTTTGCAAGCTGTGGCATGATGAACGGGAGCCTCGCGCTCCCGTTTTTCATTACGTTGCCATTGCCCATGACCCGGATCCCGAGACTCTGCCTCTTCCTGTTCCTCGCCGTTTTACTAGCGGCACCTTCTCGTGCCCAATTCGTCAGCGCCTCCCACCTCCAGCCGGATCAACTGGCGATCGTCATCAATGATGCCGAACCGAACAGCGTCAAGGTCGGCGAGTACTACCGCAAGCGGCGCGGCATCCCGGCGGCCAATGTCGTGCACGTGCGCATACCCGGCAAGCCGCACGAGATCAGCCCGGAACGCTTCGCGCAACTGAAGGAAGAGATCGACGCGCACCTGCGGCCCGAGGTGCAGGCGGTGCTGATGGTGTGGACCGCGCCGTACAAGGTCGCGTGTAATTCGATCACGGGCGCGTACAGCCTCGGGTTCGATCCCGACCAGTGCATCAAGACGTGTTTGCCGGGGCGGCCGAGCCCGTACTTCAATTCCAGTTCCCCCCGTCCGTACACCGACCTGAACATCCGCATCTCGATGCTGCTGCCGACGGAATCCGTGGAGCAGGCGAAGGCCCTGATCGACCGCGGCGCCGGTGCGGGCTTCCGGATCGTGCCGGCCACCGCCTACTTCCTGGCGACGTCGGAAAAGGTGCGCAATTCCCGCGCCCAGTTCTTCCCGCCGGCCGGCAGGATCGCCGCGCGCAAGCTGGCGACGAAGACGATGCAGGCCGACGTGCTGGAGGGCGCGCAGGACGTCATGGTCTACGAGACGGGCATGGCCGAGGTCGCCAAACTGGACACGCTGCATTTCCTGCCCGGCGCGCTGGCCGATCACCTGACATCGCTGGGCGGCGACCTGCTCGGCGGCGAGCAGATGAGCAGCCTGCGCTGGCTGGAAGCGGGCGCGACCGCCAGCTATGGCACCGTCAGCGAGCCCTGCAACCACTGGCAGAAATTCCCGAATCCGGCGGTGCTGCTCAAGCACTATGTGCAGGGCAATAGCGCAATCGAGGCCTACTGGAAAAGCGTCGCGTGGCCCACGCAGGGGCTGTTCATCGGGGAGCCGTTGGCCGCGCCTTACCGCAAGCGCTGAATTGGTCCGTTCGGACTAATCCGTGGTCATGATGTTGTCAATTTGTGCATTTAATATACATTTGTTAAGTGTTGCATTGACAAATCATTTCCAGGATAACCCATGACACATTTGCATTCTCCAGGACGCATGACCGTGCTGGCCGCGCTGCTGGCGGCCCTAGCGGCACCCGTGTTCGCCGCGCCGGGCGGCGTCGTCATCAGCCAGGTCTACGGCGGCGGCGGCAACTCAGGCGCCACCTACAAGAACGATTACATCGAGCTGCTGAACACGGGCGACACGGCCGTCACCCTGACGAACTGGAGCGTGCAATACGCATCGGCCACGGGAACGAGCTGGCAGGTAACGAAGCTGCCCGCCAGCGTCACGCTGGCGGCCGGCCAGTACTACCTCGTGCATGAGGCACTGGGCAGCGGCGGCACGGACGCGCTGACGCCGGATGCCACCGGCACCATCACGATGAGTGCGACGGCCGGCAAGGTTGCGCTCGTCAACTCGGTGACGGCCCTGGCCGGCGGCAAGCCCGTCGACAACGTCGTCGACCTCGTCGGCTTCGGCACCACCGCCGGCTATTACGAAGGCTCGGGCGCCACGCCGGCGCCGTCGAACACGCTGGCCGTGCTGCGCAAGAACAATGGCTGCCTGGACTCCGACGACAACAGCAACGACTTCGTCACCGGTTCGGCGGCCCCGCGCAACACGTCCAGCGACCGCGTGTCGTGCAGCGGCGCGCCGCTGCCGCAGCCGATCGTGCTGGTCATGATGTTGTCAATTTGTGCATTTAATATACATTTGTTAAGTGTTGCATTGACAAATCATTTCCAGGATAAC
>NZ_JBKYMO010000020.1:0-29617 GCF_047302915.1 Massilia sp. CT11-108
GTGCGCCAGGCCGAGCGCCAGCTGGCCGGCGCCACCGCGCGCATCGGCGTCGCGACGGCCGAGCTGTACCCGAACATCAACCTGGGCGCGTCGGTCGGCATGATCGGCATGATGAACCAGTTCAACGATGCGAACACGTGGAAGTTCAGCCTCGGCCCGCTGATCTCGTGGAGCCTGCCGGCGACCAGCTCCGCCCGCTCGCACATCGCGCAGGCCAAGGCCAGCACGGCCGGTGCGCTGGCCCGTTTCGACTCGGTCGTGCTGAACGCACTGCGCGAGACGGAAAGCGCGCTGACCGTCTACGCCCGCGAACTCGACCGCAACGCCGCGCTGCGCGCCGCACGCGACCAGAGCGCGCTGGCGTCGCGCCAGTCGGCCAGGCTGTACCAGTTCGGCCGCACGGATTTCCTGTCCCAGCTCGACGCGGACCGCACGCTGGCCAGCGCCGAGAGCATCCTCGCGGCATCCGACGCGCAGCTGGCGGCGGATCAGGTGCAGCTGTTCCTGGCGCTGGGTGGCGGATGGGAAAACACGCACGCGCAGCATGGCGGCGAGCATGTCGCGCAGGCGCATCACAAGGAGTGACGCGCCTGGCGTTCACAACAATTTATCGAGCGTGATCGGCAGATCCCGTACCCGCTTGCCCGTCGCGTGGAACACGGCATTCGCGATGGCGGCGCCCACGCCCGTGATGCCGATCTCGCCGATGCCCTTGGCGCCCAGCGGGTTCACGTGCGGGTCGTCCTCGTCGACGATCTGCACGTCGATCGCCTGGATGTCGGCATTCGTCGGGAGGTGGTACTCGGCCAGGTTGCCGTTCACCGCGCGGCCTTCGCGCTTGTCGATCAGCGTCTCTTCGAACAGCGCCAGGCCGATCCCCCAGACGATGCCGCCCATCAGCTGGCTGTAGCCCGTCTTTTCGTTCATCAGCTTGCCGACGCCGTAGACGCCCACGACGCGCGGCACGCGGATCTCGCCCAGGTCCTCGTCCACCGTCACCTCGACGAACACGGCGCCGAACGCGTGCATTGAATACTTTTGCTTCTCGTCGCCGGGCTCGGCCTTCGCCGTCACCTCCACGGGACCGCCGTGGCGTGCGGCGATGGCCTGCATCGCTACACGCCGCGCCGGATCGGCCAGCAGATAGAGCTCGCCACCATCCGACGTCGAATCCACGCCCACCTGGTCGGCCGTCGCGCCGAACAACGGCGAGCGCTCATCGGCCGCAGCAATGCCGAGCAGCTTCAGGCGCAACGCCTTCCCCGCCGCCTGCACGGCCGGCGCCACGCTGGCGACCGTCGTCGATCCGCCCGAGACGGGCGCTTCGGGCATCTGCGAATTGCCCAGCTCGAAACGCACGCGGTCGACGGGCACGCCGAGCGCATCCGCCGCCACCTGCGTCATCACGGTGTAGGTGCCGGTGCCGAGGTCCTGCGTACCGGAGCGGAACAGCGCGGTGCCGTCCGGCGTCAAGGTCGCGGAGCATTCCGCCGCCGAACGGTTCGTCGGATAACTCGCCGTCGCCATGCCCCATCCGACGAGCTTGCTCCCCTGCCGCATCGAGCGCGGCCGCGGGTTGCGGTCGCGCCAGCCGAAGCGCTCCGCGCCGATCTCGTAGCACTGGCGCAGCGATTTACTGGAAAACGGCAAGTCCTTGCCGGGATCGCGCTCCGTGTAGTTTTTCAGGCGCAGGTCGAGCGGATCCATGTGCAGCTCGTAAGCCAGCTCGTCGATCGCGCAATCCAGGGCGTACGAGCCCGTCGCCTCTCCGGGCGCGCGCATGAACGTGGGCGTGCCGAGATTCATCCGTGCCAGCCGGTGCGACGTTTCCTGGTTCGGACTTTCGTACATCATGCGCGTGACGAGGCCGCACGGCTCGATCCAGTCCTCGATCATCGACGTGTAGGCGATCGTATCGTGGCTGGATGCCGTCATGCGGCCGTCCGACAGCGCCGCCATGCGCATGCGCTGCTCGGTGTTCGGGCGGGTGCCGACCGGGCCGAACATCTGGTTGCGGTCCAGCGACAGTTTCACGGGACGCCCCAACTGCTTCGCGGCCATCGCGGCGAGCACCACGTGCGACCACACCGAACCCTTAGCCCCGAAGCCGCCGCCCACGTACGGACAGAGCGCCGTGACATTCTCCGGCGGGATGTCGAAGATGCTGGCGACGATGCGCTGCACGCCCTTCATGTATTGCGTCGAGTCGTACAAGGTGAGGCGGTCGCCGTCCCACTGCGCGATCGTCGCATGCGTTTCGAGCGGATTGTGGTTTTCGATGGGCGTCGTGTAGGTGACGGCTATCCGCGCGCTACCGGCCAGCAGCCCCGCCTGCAAATCTCCCCGCTTCGTGTCGGTTTCTTCCGTCAACACTTTTTCCGGCGGATGCACGGACGCCTTGGCCTGCTCGAAGTCGAGCACGGCCGGCTTGCGTTCGTACTCGATGCGCAGCCGGGCGCCCGCCTCGCGCGCGCGCTCGAACGTGTCGGCCACGACGACGGCGATCGGCTGGTTGTTGTAGTAGACGTCGTCTTCCTGCAGCAAGGTCAGCCTGCGCCCGATCGGCGGCTGGAGCTTGCCGTCCTTCATGTTGGGAGGAAGCCGCATGGCGTTCGCCGGGGTCATCACGAGCAGCACGCCCGGCACCTCGCGGGCCGCTCTGTCGTCGATCGAGAGCACGCGTCCGCTGGGGATCGTGCTCGTGACGAGGACCGCATGGGCCACGTTGTCGACCGGATGCTCGGCCGAGTAGCGCGCCGCGCCGCTGACTTTGGCCCAGGCGTCGACGCGATTGATGGGTGCGCCCATGATCGTCATGCCATGCCTCCCATCTCGCCCGTGGCCTGACTGCCCGTCACGATCCGCAGCGCCCGCGCGACCGCGCGCTGCGCCAGTTCGACCTTGAACGCGTTATGCGCATGCGGTTGCGCGCCGGCGACCGCATCCGCCCCGACCTTGCCCAGCACGTCGTCCGTGAGCGCGCCCAGCGACTGGCCGCGCAATCTCTGTTCCGCACCCAGCGCCCGCCAGGGTTTATGGGCCACGCCGCCCAGCACGATGCGCAGGTCGCGGATGGTGTCGCCGTCCATGTCGACGGCGGCCGCGACCGACACGAGCGCGAACGCATAGCTGGCGCGGTCGCGTACCTTCAGGTAGTGCGCATGCCGGGAAAACGGCGTCGGCGGCAATTCCACCGCCGTGATCAGTTCGCCGGGGCGGATCACCGTGTCGTCCTGCGGGCTGTCTTCCGGCAGCCGGTGGAACTCGGCGACGGGCACCTGCCGCGCGCCGTCCGGCCCCTGCAGGTGGATGACCGCGTCGAGTGCGACAAGGGCAACGCTCATGTCGGACGGATTGGTCGCGATGCAGTGCGGGCTCGCGCCCAGGATCGCGTGGATGCGGTTGTGGCCGTCGATGGCGTCGCAGCCCGAGCCGGGATCGCGCTTGTTACAGTGCGGGAAAGCGGGATCGGTAAAGTAATGGCAGCGCGTGCGCTGCAGCAGGTTGCCGCCCACGGTCGCCATGTTGCGCAGCTGGGTCGACGCGCCGTTCAGCAGCGCCTCCGACAGCAGGCGGTAGCGCTGGCGCACGAGCGGATGATTCGCGGCCGCCGTGTTGCTGGCCATGGCACCGATGCGCAGGCCGCCGCCCGGCAGCTCGTCGATGCCGGCCAGCGCCAGCCGGCTCACGTCGATCAGGCGGACGGGTTTCTCGATGCCGCTCTTGTACAGGTCGAGCAGGTTGGTGCCGCCGCCGATGTATTTCGCACCCGGCTGGCGCGCGAGCTCGAGCGCGTGATTCACATCCCTGGCACGGTCGTAGAAGATCGATTGCATGCACGTCCCCCTACGCCTGGCGCAAGACCACGCTGTGGATGGCCTTGACGATGTTGGGATAGGCGCCGCAGCGGCACAGGTTGCCGCTCATGCGCTCGCGGATCTCGTCTTCGGACAGCGCCCCCGGCGCCAGCTGGTCGCCTTCGGTCAGCATGCTGGCCTGCCTTGCCTTCACTTCGTCCAGCAGCGCCACCGCCGAACACACTTGTCCCGGAGTGCAATAGCCGCACTGGAAGCCGTCGCAATCCATGAACGCCTGCTGCATCGGATGCGGCTGTCCGCTCTGGGCGAGCCCCTCCACGGTCGTGATCTCGCGGCCGTCATGCATCATCGCCAGCGTGAGGCAGGCGTTGATGCGCTGGCCGTCCACGAGGACCGTGCAGGCCCCGCACTGGCCGCGGTCGCAGCCCTTCTTGGTGCCGGTCAGGCCCAGCACGTCGCGCAGTGCGTCCAGCAGCGTCACGCGGGGTTCGATCGTCAGGTTGTGCTCGGCGCCATTGATCCGCAAGGTGAGCGGTTGCGGCGGCGCATGGATCAACGTCGCGCCCTGCGCACGCTGCTCCGATAGACTCTGGTCGTCGTCTGGCATGACTTTGCTCGCTTTCGAAGATGGATTGCCTGATTCATCATCTCCGAAATCAAAAAATCGCGTAGCGCGCGAGAAGCGTGCCGTTGCGGCAAGTGTTTGAAGCGCTCTATACTCGCGCAGTGATGCACAGAAGCATCAGCAACCCGGAAATGACCATGCGCTCCACCTTGCTCCTGTTGACACCGCTCTTGCTGCTGGCCGGCTGCGTCAACGAATCGGCCAGCTACACGATCGATACCAACGACCACGCCCTGACCGTGGTTGTCACACAGGATTATTTCTGGAGCAAACAGGTGGGCCTGCGGGTGATCGCATCGCGCCTGCCGGACTGCCAGCGCCAGTTCGACCTCGGCAAGACGCCGCTGGCCGACCTGAACGTCGAGCTGTTCTCCACGGGCGACGAAACCTTTTTGCTGCGCGCGGGCGACGCGATGTGGCAACTGGAAACCCGTACCTGCAGCCAGTTGCCGGAACCGTCGGACAATGTGCAGGCCCAGCCGATCGGCGTGTTCCACATGGATGCGAAAAAGAAGCTCGTGTTCGAGCCGGCGGAAGGCTCGGTGGGGGCCACGCGCTAGTCCCGCCTCGCTGGATAGCGCTCACACCCGCCGACGACCAGCCGGTCATCCGCCCCCAGTCCGGATCAGTGCTGCCCGGTCAACTGGCGCAGCCGCGCGATTTCGGCCGTGCGCCCGAGCCGGTCGAGCGCCTGCTCGAGCAGGGTGCGGTCGCCGTCACGCAGCATCGTCCATTGCGTGAAATATTCGTGCACGGTGCGCCAGGGCGGAAACTCGGGCGGCATGCTGCGCCAGGCGCTGCCGGTGTGGAGGAAGTACAGGACGGCGCAGAACACATCGTACAGGTCGTGCTTGCGCGGCCGGGTCTTGCGGCGGGCCGCTTCCAGCATTTCACGCACGGTCTCGAACTGTTCACGCGGTACATCGCTTGGAAAGGTTTGCCTGGCCATGTCGATCGCCTCAAATTCACTTGGAGACACATGATCCGGAACAGGTTCCCGGTCATCGACGGGGCGTAGCGCATTGTCGCGACGGATTCGAACACGGCGCCCAGTAAATACAGTCTAGCAGCGTGTTCGGAATCATGGCGCCTTTTTTTTGCGGCGCCATGCGTGCGGGGTCGGGCAGGCCGTCAGTCGCGGGCCAGCGCCAGGAACTCGGTGCGCAGCGCCAGGTTCGGCTGCAGTTCGCCCAGGAGGGTCGACGTGATGGTTTCCTCGCCCGGCGTGCGGATGCCGCGGCTTTCCATGCACATGTGGCGGCACTTGATGACCACGCCCACGGCCTTCGGTTCCAGCACTTCCATCAGCGTGTTGGCGATCTGGACGGTCAAGCGTTCCTGCACCTGCAGGCGCTTGGAGAACACGTCGACGAGGCGCGTCAGCTTCGACAGCCCGACGATCTTGCCGTTCGGCAGATAGCCCACCGTCGCCTTGCCGAAGAACGGCGCCAGGTGGTGTTCGCAATGGCTGTAGACCGGAATGCCGCGCACGACGATCAATTCGTTGTATTCCTCGGCGCCGTCTTCGAACGCCTTGAGGATCTGGACCGGATCCTGGTCGTAGCCGGAAGTCCAGTGTTTCCAGGCCTTGGCGACACGCGCGGGCGTCTCGTGCAGGCCGGAGCGATTGGGATCTTCGCCAAGGCTTACCAGCAGGCGGCGCCAGTCGTTCTCGGTGAAGACTTCTTTGTCAGACATGGTTAACCCTAAAATTTTCGATTGCCGAGAGTATATAGAAAATGGAGCGGATCCACAGATGACGGCGGCTTCCTTGCGCAAACCGAAAGCCGGACTGTGGCGGATGCGCTAGCGTAGTCGACGTCCTTGTCACTGCGCGGAGAACAGCCATGCTTGGGAGCACCGTCCTGGAAGTCGCGATCGGCCTGACATTCTGTTATGGCACGGTCGCCCTGATCGTCAGCACCTTGCAGGAAGCGCTGGCCGCGGCGTTCCGGCTGCGTGCCAACACCCTGCTGGCGGGCGTCAAGAGCATGCTCAACGACTCCCGCTTCGACGGGCTGGCGCGTGCCGTCTACCAGCATCCGCTCGTCAACCCGCATGCGGACGGCGCGCAGCCGAGCGAACGGGACATGCGTACGCGGCCATCGTACATCGAACCGGCGCATTTTGCGATTGCGCTGGTGGACAGCCTGTGGAAAGTGCCGGGCGACTTCGCCCAGCTCGGCAACGCCATCGAGACGATTCCCGATGCGCAGGTCCGGCAGGTGATGCGCGGGCTGTATGGGCGCGCGCGCGACCTGCAGCAATTCCAGGACATGCTGGCCGGCTGGTTCGACAACGCGATGGCGCGCATGTCCGGCGCCTATAAACGGCGCCAGATGCTGATTTCCCTGCTGCTGGCGCTGCTGCTGGCGATCCTGTTCAACATCGACAGCATCCACCTGTTCCGCACGCTGTGGCAGCAGCCGGCCCTTGCGGCCCATCTCCATGACGCGCCCGGCGCGCTCGACCCGGCCGTGTTCGACGCCATGATGGCGCTGCCGATCGGCTGGACGCGGTTCCCTCCGGTAGCCAATGCCGATTTCGCGCTGCAGGTCGCCGGCTGGATCGTCACGGCGTCGACCGCGCTGTTCGGCGCCCCCTTCTGGTTCGACCTGATGCAGCGCGTCGTCCGCATGCGCAGCACGGGCGCGCGGCCGGAAGAGACGCCGCTGGCGCTGCGCGTGGAAGGCAAGGTCGCAGCTACGCCCGTACCGTAAGCGGGCCGGCCGTCAGCGGCCGGGCGGACGGTGGCTGTCGACCAGCATGCTCGAGATCGACACGTGCGGCACGCGCTCCGGCCACTCGTCGCCCGGTCCGAACCAGCGCGCCTCGCTGATCTCGTTGGGATCGGTACGGATCTCGCCGTCCAGGTAATCGGCCGTGAACGCGATCATCAGCGAGTGCGGGAACGGCCACGACTGGCTGCCGAAATAGCGCAGGTTGTGCACGCGCAGGCCCACTTCCTCGAACACTTCGCGGTGCACGGCTTCCTCGATCGTCTCGCCCGCTTCCAGGAAGCCGGCCAGCGGCACGAAGCGTTTGACGGCGGACTGCGTGTGCAGCGCCAGCAGCACCTTGTCGCCATTGCGGATCAGGACCATCATCGCCGGCGAAATGCGCGGATAGGCCATGTGGCCGCAGTTCACGCACTTGAAGCAGCGCTCGCCCGCCGCCAGCACGGTGCCGCTGCCGCAGGCGCCGCAGAAGCGGTGCGTGCGCGCCCATTCGGCGATCTGGCAGGCGCGCGCGGCCACGCCGAGGTGGCCTTCGTCGAACTCGCCGAACAGCGAACGCAGCCCGCGCCAGGCGTGGCCGGGCGGTGCCAGGGCTTCGTCGTCGACCCAGGCGGTCTGGCAATAACGGTCGTCCAGCAGGCCCACCGGCTGCAGGCGCGGCGGGTCGAGCGCGAGGCTGCGTAGCGCGGCCTCGTCGGGCAGGCCGAGGTCGGCCTCGCGCACGAGCAGCCGCCCGCCATGGAAGACGAAGGACAGCGGTGCGGCATCCTGCTGCGGAGCCATCAGGGGCGTGAACGAGGCGGGCGTCTGGAGCATGAGGAATCCGTCATCAAGGGCACTGCCGTCGATGATACCGTCTTTCGCCGTACCGTTCAGGCCGCCATCGACATCCAACGACCGCGCGAATGGATGAACTAATCCAGCTCATCGTGCTCCAAGCCTCAGCAGGACCGCAGCGCAACCCAACGCGGAGGTAACGATGACCGATGTTCCCGTCGTGCTCGGTATTAACCGGACCCAGGACGCCAGTGCCTGCCTGATGCAGGGCTCGCGGCTGCTGTGGGCGATCCAGAAGGAGCGGCTCACGCGGCACAAGCACCATTGGGGCCGGCCGGGCGACGTGCGCGACCATTACGGACCGCGCCTGCCATGGCCGGAGCGGCCCATCGACATCGTGGTCGAATGCTTCTCGTGCGACGACGAAGCGCGCCACCAGACCCGGTACGACGCGGAACTGGGCGCGACGCTGCGCCTTGCCCCCGACTGCCGGCATGTGCGCATCTCGCACCACCTGGCGCACCTTTACAGCGTGTTCCACCCGTCGCCGTTCCGCGAGGCCGCCGCCATGGTCATCGACGGCCAGGGCAGCCCCGTCGCGGACCTGACCGACCACTGGAGCGGCGCGGCGTACGTGCCGGGCGACTGGCGCGAAGTCGCCTCGTTCTACCGCGCCGACCGCGAACGCGTGCACTGCATCGGCAAGCACCTGTGGGACCGGGACGACATGCGCCTCGTCGGCCTCGGCATGTTTTATTTCCTGCTGACGCAAGCCATCTTCCCCGGCGAAGGCAACGAAGGCAAGGTGATGGGGCTCGCCCCGCACGGCCAGCCGCATGCACTGGGCCTGCCGCCGCTGGCCGTCGAAGGCGGACAGGTGACGTTGCCGCCGGCCTGGCGCGACATCCTGCGCGACCACGAACGATTCCGCTACGGCCAGCCGGGCGTCGCCTTCGCCGACTGCGCCAACCTGGCGGCGGCGGGCCAGCGTGCGTTCGAGGATGCCATCGTGGTCGTGGCCCGCTGGCTGCATGCCGAGACCGGGCTGGACAACCTGTGCTTCGCCGGCGGCACGGCGCTGAACTGTTCGGCCAACGAACGCCTGCTGCGCGAAACGCCGTTCAAGCAGGTCTTCATTCCGCCCGCGCCGGGCGATGCGGGCACCGCGCTGGGCTGTGCGCTGTACGGCCTCGCGGAACTGGCCGGCGCCGGCTGCGCCTACCGCTGGACCCACGACTACCTCGGGCCCCTGCCGCGGCACCACGACATCGAAGCCGCCCTGGCAGACCGGGACGATCTGCACATCGTCCACCTCGCGGACACCGACGCCATGTGCAGCCACATGCTCGACCTGCTGTGCCGGGGCCGCGTCCTCGCCCTGTACCAGGGAGGCAGCGAATTCGGACCGCGCGCCCTGGGCCACCGCAGCATCCTGGCCGATCCGCGCCAGGCCGAAGTCCGCGACTGGATCAATGCGCGCGTCAAGCAACGCGAGTGGTTCCGTCCGCTGGCACCCGTCGTGCTCGCCGAACGGGCCGGGGAATACTTCGACCTGCCACGTCCCTCGCCCTTCATGCAGTTCGCCGCGCCGGTCCGGCCGGACAGGATCGCACAGGTACCGGCCATCACCCACGTGGACGGCAGCGCGCGCCTGCAGACCGTCGGCCCGGACGATGACCCGCTGCTGCGCCGCCTGCTGACGGGCTTCGATGCGCGCACGGGCGTGCCGGTCCTGCTGAACACGTCGTTCAACGGCAAGGACGAACCGATCGTGGAAACGCCGGAGGAAGCGCTTGCCTCGTTCCGCCGCATGCCGCTGCACGCCCTCGCGATACCGCCCTTTCTCGTGACCAAACGGAGCGAACCGGAGCTGCCCGCATGATCCGTGCGTATCCAGGACAGGCCAGCGTGCTGCCCGGCGCCACGCTGCAGCTGCACGTGTCGACCGACAGCCGCCGTTTCCGCGTCACGTTCTACCGCTGGAGCGACGGACCGGTCGAGATGCTGCGCAGCGACTGGCTGCCCGGCGCATGGGCGGCCGATGCCGCGCCGGACGCGGACTGGAACTGGCCGGCCTATCCCTTTCCGATCCCCCCGGACTGGCCCTCGGCCGTGGTCATCGCCGACCTCGAAGAAGAAGGACACAAGACCACGTTCGACCTGGCCCGCGGCCACGGGGCCGCCCTGTTCGTGGTGCGTGCATTGCCTGGAGAACGCGGCATGCCCGGCGGTCTGCTCTACAAACTGCCGCTGGCCACGTACCACGCCTATAACGCCAGCGGCGGCGGCTGCTTCTACGTCCACCCGCCGCGTTCGATCGAACCGCCGGGCGCGCGCGTCTCGCTGCGCCGTCCCGGCGGCGGCATCGGCGGGCCCGTATGGTGCGCCGCCGACCATTACGACACCGCATCGCCCCGCCAGACCTTCGCCCATTGGGACGCGCGCTTCATCCGCTGGCTGGCACGCAATGGCTACCGCGCCGACTTCTGCACGGACCTCGACATCCACGCCGACCCGGCGCTGCTCGCGGGCTACCGCCTCCTGGTCGCGGCCGGCCATGACGAATACTGGAGCACGACGACACGCGATGCCGTCGAGGACTTCGTCGCCCGCGGCGGCAATCTCGCCTTCTTCGCCGGCAATGTGTGCTGGTGGCGCATCCACGTCGTCGCTGACGGGACGGCCATCGTCTGCCACCAGGGCGGCCCGCATGGCGCCCGCGACCAGTGGTGGTCACCCCGCGGCGCGGCGCGTCCCGAAGACAGCTTGAGCGGCGCCAGCTACCGGCATGGCGGCGGCTCGTGGGATGGTCCGCGCGGGTCCGGCGGCTATCGTGTCCAGCAGCCCGATCACTGGATCTTCACGGAGACCGGCCTGGCGCGCGGCGACGCGCTCGGACGGCATAGCTGGCCGCCGCTGGCGGGCTATGAATGCGACGGCGTTCCGCTCGACGTCTTCGATGCCGACCATGGCGCATTGCTGTCCGTCTGGGCGGACGGGGACGGTACGCCGGACGGCTATGCATTGCTGGCGGCGGCGCGCCTGGGCCCCGACTGGCAGGAATTGCCGGCACGTGCACGCCACGCGGCCGGCGAAGGCATCCATACGGCCGCCATGGGCCTGTTCACACGCAACGGCACCGTGTTTTCTGCCGGAACCACCGACTGGGCGCAAGTCCTCGACGCCGGCCGGGATCGCCAACTGGAGCGCGTCACGCGCAATGTCCTTGATGGCCTGTTGCGAAGGTAGCGCGGCAACTCAGGCGACAAAGGAGCAACAATGTACCGTCGACCACTGCTGCAGCGCCTCGATCCGCCTTCGGTCATCGTATTCCGCGCCCTTCACCTGGGCGACATGCTGTGCGCGGTGCCCGCGCTGCGCGCGCTGCGCGCCGCCGTGCCCCGTGCCCACATCGCGCTGGTGGGTTTGCCATGGGCGCAGCAATTCGCAGACCGGTTCAGTGCGTACGTCGATGAATTCATCGCCTTTCCCGGCCACCCTTTGCTGCCCGAGCAACCGGTGCGGCAGGAGGCGCTCGCGCGTTTCTACAACAGTCTCTGCACCCGCCAGTTCGCGCTGGCGCTCCAGTTGCACGGCAGTGGCGACGTGAGCAACGACATCGTCAGCGGCTTCGGCGCGCAGGCGATGGCCGGGTTCTGCCGTGGCGCGCCCGTCGTCCGCGACCGCACCGTCCTGTTTCCCTATCCGGAAATCGGGGCGGAGCCGGAGCGCCTCCTGTCGCTGATGGAGCAGCTGGGCGCACCAGCGACCGGCGTCCACCTGGAATTTCCGCTGTCGCACGACGACGAAGACGAGTGGCGCGCAAGCGGCCTCGGCACCACGCTCACGCCCGGCGCCTACGTGTGCATCCACCCGGGCGCGCGCAAGCGGGACAAATGCTGGCCGGCCGCCTTGTTTGCGGAGGTTGGCGACCGCCTCGCCGCCGAGTTCGGCCTCAAGGTGGTGTTGACGGGATCGGCCGAGGAAGCGGACCTGACGGCCGACGTGGCGTCCCGCATGCACCACCCGCCGCTCGACGCCGCCGCGCCCATCTCGATCGGTGCGATGTCCGTCCTGATGCGTGATGCCAGGCTCTTGCTCTGCAACGACACGGGCGTGTCCCATATCGCGGCCGGCCTCAGGCTCAAAAGCGTCGTCGTGTTCAGCAAGGCCGACATTGCCCGCTGGGCGCCGCTCGACCGCCACACGCACCGCTGCATCTGGGATCCCGGTGCGGAGCGCGCCCAGGTGGTGCTGCAACATGCACGCGCATTGCTGGCCGGCACGGCGCCGAGCCGCCAGCGCAGTGTCGGCATGTGGCCTTACTGGTGACTATTGATGAGCCAATGCCGCATGCGCCAGCGCCTCCACCTCGTCGATGCCGACATCGGCGACAAAGCTCACATCGTGCGGACAGCGCGCTCGCAGATTGTCCTGATCGCAGACAGGGCAGCGTGTCCGCACCGACATGGCCGCATGCAGGGTCGAGGGCCGCAACGGCATCCCGTCGATCAAATTCGTCAGCCAGAAGATGCCGACACTCGGCACACGGAGCGCCAGGCCCAGGTGCAGCGGGCCGGTGTCGTTCGACACGAGCAGCGCGGCGCGCGCCAGCAGGCCGCACAGCCCGCCCAGGCTCAGCCGGCCTGCCAGTGCGACGGCCGGCGCATGCATGCGCGCCACGACCTCGTGCACAAGATCCACTTCGTCCGGCGAACCGTTGACGGCGACACAAGCGCCGTCCTGCGCGAGCCGGTCGCCCAGCGCCGCGAACGATGGCGCCGGCCAGCAGCGGCGCGGATCGGTCGACCCCGGCTGCAGCACGATGAGCCGTTTACCGGCCAGCCCGGGCATGATCGCCGCGGCCTCGTGCCGGTCGGCTTCCGTGAGCGCGAGTTCCGGTTGCGCGTCGAGCGGCCACTGGATCTCCGCGCCGGCCAGGGCCGCGATCTCGAGCAAGGCCAGCCTGCGCGGGCTGGGCTGGCGAAACGGCACCCAGCGATCGAGCAAGGGCACACCCGGCGCGCAGGCCCCCGCCGTCAGCCGTGCACCGAAGCGCAACAGGAATGGATTCGAATGACGCCCTCCCCCATGCATCTGCAGTGCGAGATCGAAACGCTCGGCACGCAGCGCGTCGACGAAGCGCTCGACCTCGTCTTTTGAAGTCTCTTGTGCGCCGACGCCTTGCACGGGCGGCACCTCGACAACCCGGTCGACCGGCCCCGGCCTCCCGTGCAGGAACGCACGATGCCAGGCTTTTCCCGCCAGGACCAGTTCGGCCCCGGGATACGCCTGCTTCAACGCGTGCAGGGCCGGCAGCGCGAACACGAAGTCGCCCACTGCGCCCGGCCGCAGCACGACGATCTTGCGCACATCGTGGACCCGCATGTCGTGGACACGCATGTCGTCTACACGCATGTCGTCTACACGCATGTCGTCTACACGCATGTCGTCTACACGCATGTCATCGAGACGGTCACTCGCCGGTCGCATCGTGCGGCTCGTCGTGTGCCTCATCGTGTGGCTCACTGAGCGGCAACACATACGGCGCATCGATGGCCCGTGCCGTGATGGTCGTCGGCAGTTCCATGTGATACGCGCCGGACGGAAATATCGCGCAGCCGCCGTACAGCGCCATCACACGCTGCTGGGCCAGTACATCTTCTCCGCAATGCTGGGCCGGCAGGTCGCGCCAGAAGTCGAAGCCGCCCACCGCGCGCAGCTTGGCCGTATCGAACATCACGCAGCCGCCGACCCAGGCGATCTTGTAGCGTCGCGTCGCTCCGGTCTCGTCCGCCAGGCGGGTCTGCACGTGAAAGAGGTTCGCCGCGCTGTGCAGGTGATGACGCGCCCACGCCGGGCTGCCGGGCCGCACGGTTTCCGGCATCACGGGACCGTCCCAGAATTCGATCGCTTCCTGCATCGGCCGCAACTGGCCCAGGTAGCTCAATCCGTGCAGCGCACTGCCGACGAGGCCGCATTCCTCTTCCCGCAGGACGGCGTGCAGACGGGCGACGAGGTCCGGTTCGAGGATCACGTCGTCGTCGACGAACAGGCAGCACGGCGAGCGCACCTGGGCCAGCAGGAAGGCGCGCTGTTCGGCCATGCCGCGGCGGTGCGGGCGCCGGAACGTGTCGACGCTGCGCCCGGTGACGCGCAGGTAGCGCAATACCGCCTGCACTTCGCCATGCGTGCAGACGCCGTCGCCATCCGACTGGTCGGCAAGCACGATGCGCAAGGCCGGCCAGGTCTGCGCGCCGAGCGCCGTCAACGTGACCGCGAGCGCCGCCGGGCGGTTGCGGGTCGGGATCACGACGTCGATCGTCTCGTTCACGGCGCCGCCCTTCCATCCCCCTGCACCTGGCCGTTGAGGTACGGGTTCAGCGCGGGATCGTTGTACATCTTGAATTGACGATACAGCTTGAAATAGGCCCGTCCGGCCCGCGCTTCCGTGAGCAGCAGGTCGAGGCAGGCCATCAGGTCCTGGCGCTGCGCGAGCAGGCGGTCGAGCTTGGCGGTGCACGCGCGGACGTGGGCGTCGTCCGCATCGACGCGCTGCGTCTGCGCGCGCATGTGGTGGATCTTCAGCGCGAGGATCGACAGGCGGTCGATCATGGCGCCGGCCGTTTCGCTGGAGAGCCGCGCATCGGGCGCGCAGACGACGTGGCGCAGGCCGGCCAGCAGCGCTTCGTCGATGGATTCGACCGCGTCGTTGCGTTTCTGGTTGTAGCGGTCGATCAGGCGCTTGCCGGCCGCGATCTCGGAAGGCGGCACGTCGAGCCGGCGCGCCCGGTCTTCCTCGCGCCACAGCAGGCCGTTGTAGCGGTGATTGGCGGCGATCCATTCCCATACACCAGCATCGGCGGCGACGTGCGACATCACGGGCCAATCGCGTTCGCGCAACTGGCGGTCGTGGAACCAGACGACGGACACGGCATCGATTTCGCTTTGCATGGCAACTCCGATCCTGGGCAGACGAGCGACGTTTGCTTGGAGTACGCAGGCGTACTGGAGTTCTGCGGAATGCGCGCGGGCTTGGCACAGCGCAAACAAAAAAGGGCGGCGCCATCGGCACCGCCCTGAACGAGAAAGAAAGGATGATTACTTCAGCAGGCGCGAACGGCTGGCCACGAAGGCGATCAGGCAGGCGAGGCCGCCGATGTAGGCGATGGCGACCTGCATTCCCATGCCTTGGGCGATGGCGCCGATGACCGGCGGGCCCATCAGGCTGCCGCTGTAGGCCATGCTGGCCACGCCGGCCAATGCCGCGGGACCCTGCGCGCCCGCCGCGCTGAACACGAACGGGAACACCAGCGCCAGGCCCATGCCCGCGACGGCGAAGCCGAACAGGGCGAACCAGGCATTTGGCGACAGCACGGCGAAGAACAGGCCGGCGGCACCCAGCATCGAGCCGCTGGTGACGAGCGAACGGGCACCATAGCGCACCTTGAGCTTGTCGCCGCCGAGGCGGGCCAGCAGCATCATCACGGAGAACGACGACAGGGCCAGCGGCGCCAGGCCGTCCGACGCACCGAAGTGCTCTTTCAGGAACACGCCGCTCCAGTCGGCGATGCTGCCTTCGGCCATCGAACCGAAAAAGCCGAGTGCGCCCAGGAACAGCAGCGGGCCGCGCGGCAGCGAGAACGATTTTTTCTCGACGACTTCACCGGTGTCGTCCGCATCCAGCGACGCATAGCCATAGTAGAGGGCCAGGGCCAGCGGACCGGCCAGCATCACGAAGTGCGTGAGCGGCGCGATATGCAGGCCAGCCATCAGGCTGCCCAGGGTCGCACCCGCCAGGCCGCCGGCGCAGCCGAGGCCGTGCAGTTTCGACAGTTCCGACTTGCCCGACTGCTTTTCGCGGCGGGTGGCGGCCGAGTTGACGGCGACGTCGAACGTGCTGGCCGTGATGCCCAGGCCCAGGACGGCCATCATCAACAGCGGCACGGTCGGTGCGCCGCCGATGGCGACCAGCACGGCCAGCAGGGCCAGGCCGGAAAACAGCATGGTCTTGCGGGCGCCGAGCGAGCTCATCATGCGCGATGAAATAGGGTACGACAGAACGGCACCGAGGCCGCCGCACAGCAGCACCATCGACAACGCCGAGTGCGACACGTGCACGCGTTCAGCCATGGCCGGAATGCGGCCGGCCCACGAACCCATGATCACGCCGAATACCGTAAACAGGAGCGGCAGGGCGAACGACTGCGATTGCGCGAGCGGGAGGCTGCCGGAGCGGGCGGCAGCAGTAGCGGGCAAATGATTTTGCATTTAGTAGATGACTTTTTTTAAAAAAATGTCTGGATCAAAAAGCAAACGCCAACCGAGCGGTTGGCGCGTGGAAAGCTGATGGGAGGCAATTCTAAACGGTTTGCGAGAACTTTGCTTTGCCAGTCGGAAAAAATTTTCACCGTTGCGGGATGCCGACAAACACGGGCAGTTTGTAACCAGATGTGAACTTATAACGAGAAATAAGCGTGGGCGTTGTAAAAAATATAGTGGAGATGAAAACGATTCCAAACTAGAATGGCCGGGCCCAAAAACGGACAGGAATACCATGACGCCCTCCCCCGACATGCCCCGTACCGACTCCCGCCTCGACCTCGTCGACGCCCTGCGCGGCTTTGCCATCGTCTCGATCATGCTGCTGCATAACATCGAGCACTTCGATCTCTATTTTTCGCCGCCCGGCGAGCCGGCCTGGCTGAAGGAGCTGGGGCAACACATCTGGGATACGATGTTCGCCCTGTTCGGCGGCAAGTCGTATGCGATCTTCGCCCTGCTGTTCGGCCTGACGTTCCACTTGCAGGACGATGCCCGGGCCCGGCGCGGGGAGGATTTCCGGCCGCGCTTCGCGTGGCGCATGCTGCTCCTGCTCGGGTTCGGACTCGTGAATTCCGCGTTCTACGAGGGCGACATCCTCGCGATGTATGCCGTGCTCGGCCTCGTGCTGATTCCCGTCGCGCGCCTGGGCACGTGGACGGTCTTCCTGCTGGCCTGCTTCCTCAGCCTGCAGCCGGTCGCGTGGGTCGATGCGCTGGCGGCGCTGGGCAGTGCGCCGGGCAAGCTGCCCGATCCCGCCTCCTGGGCATACTTCGGCCGCGCCGAGGAATACCTGAAGCACGGTTCACTGCTCGACGTCTGGATCGGCAACCTCACGAACGGCAAGCAGGCCGTGCTGTTGTGGAGCTGGGAAATGGGCCGCCTCCTGCAGATTCCCGCGCTGTTCATGTTCGGCATGCTGGGCGGCCGCCTCGGGCTGTTTGCCGTGAATGACAGGAACATCGGCATCTGGCGCCGCGTCTTTTTCGGGGCGTTGCTGCTGCTCGGTCCGCTGATCTTCATCCATGGGCACCTGGCGGCGTGGTTCCCCGCCGAGGCCCTGCGCCGGCCGCTGGACGCCATCGCCAAGCCGCTGCTCAACCTGGACATCATGCTGCTGCTCGTGACGGGTTTCGCCCTGCTGTACCGTCGTCCCGCCGGCGCGCGCGTGCTGGGGTCGCTCCGCTGGCTGGGACGGATGAGCCTGACGAGCTACATGATGCAATCGATCGTCGGCACGACCCTGTACCACGGCTTCGGCTTCGGCCTGTACGCGGTCACCGGCACCGTCGCGGCGCTGTCGATCGGCATCGTGCTGGCCATGCTGCAGGGTTGCTTCAGCGCCTGGTGGCTCAAGCACCATAAGCAAGGCCCGCTGGAAGCCCTGTGGCACCGCCTGACGTGGATCGGCGCGGCGTCAACGCAAAGCCCTCAGCCCGCGACGCGCGTAAACAACCCCTCGTAGCGCAGCACGACGCCATCGCCGTCGACGTCGAGATCGGCGGCGAACGGCCGGGACAGGCTTTCGAACCGCACCCGGTCGGGCGCCACGCGCGTGTACGCCTGCGCGACGGGCTGGACGTCGAGCTTGGGCAGGTCGACGTACGCGACGCGGATTTCCTGGCGGTCATGCAGCGCATCGCCGAGGCGCCGGATCGGCGGCGTGTTCGTGAAGGGACTGCCGGACAGGTCGACGTCCGTGCAGCCCTGCAGCGCCGGCAACGGCGTGCCGCCCGCGTCAGTCCAGTTGCCGGCCCCGTCGGCGCGCAGGCTCACGCGCCCCTTGCCCGCGACATGGACGTCAAGGCTGCGCACGCGCCAGTGCTCGTCGCAGCACAACAGATAACTGCAGGCGAACAGCCGTCCGCCGGCGGGGCCGATGAGGACACCTTCCGCCGTCACGCCGGCCTCCCCGGTCTCCCCGGTCTCCAGTTCGACATGCTCCAGGCCGCCACCCTGCTCCGTTGCCCAGCGATAGCTGCGTTTCACGTCGCCCTCCTTCCGTGTTCCATGCACCCCTAATGTAGCACCGGGCGGCCGAGTTGCGCGCCAGCGAAGAAGGCCTGGCCGTATCATCATGACAAGGCCCGCCGCCGTGGCGGGTTGCTGACAGGGAGACGCCGTGTTCGGTATCGATGCGCGTACGGCCCGCGTGGTGTGGACGGCCGCGCTGGTGATTGCAGGACTGTATGGTGTCTTTCTCGTGCGGACGACGCTGCTGGTGATGCTGATCGCCGTGCTGTTCAGCTACCTCATCTATCCGCTGTTCGTGCTGGCCCAGCGTGTCGTCGGCGGCCGCGTGCCGCGCACGCTCCTGCTATGCCTCGTCTACCTCGTCGTGGTCGGGCTCGTCGCGCTGGCCGTCGGGCTGTTCGGCAACACGGTGGCCGAGCAGGCGACGGCCCTGGCGCAACAGTTGCCGACCCTGCTCGATCCCGCCACGCTGGAGCGGCGCCTGCCGCTGCCCCACCTGCTCGAACCCCTGCGCGCGCGCCTGGCCGCCTTCCTGCGCGACCTGTTGCAGGGCGGCTCGGCGGAGGCGATGCCGTTCGTGCGCAACATCGGTTTCGGGCTGATGCACCTGGCCGGCAACCTGATCTACGTCATCGTCGTCCCGATCCTGAGCTTCCTGATGATTTTGCAGGCGCATGTCTTCGACGAATTGCGCGTGGCGATGCGCCACCGCCGCAACGGCGCGTTCTGGACAGACGTGCTGCACGGCCTGAACGCCTTGCTGTCGAGCTATGTGCGGGCACTGGCCCTGCTGTCGCTGGCGACGCTCCTCGCCTACGGTCTCGTGCTGTCGCTGATGAGGGTGCCGTTCGCACTGCTGCTGGCCGGCGTCGCGGCCGTGCTGGAAGTGATTCCCGTGCTGGGGCCGCTCGTCGCGGCGGCGGCCATCGTCGGCGTCGCCCTGTTCAGCGGCTACGAGCACGTGGGCTGGATCATCGTCTTCATCGGCGGCTACCGCGTCTTCCAGGACTATATGTTGAGCCCCTGGCTGATGAGCGAGGGCGCGGACGTGCCGCCGATCCTCGTCGTGTTCGGCCTGCTCGCCGGCGAGGAACTGGCCGGCGTGTCCGGCATCTTCCTTTCCGTTCCCTTCCTGGCCGCGCTACGGATGTTTGTCGTGCAAATGCGCCTGCATCGGACCAAGGTCACGACTCCGCCAACGTCCGGTGATGCAAACGTGTTGTAAACGCCACACGCTCTCCCATGATGCCGCCGTGCACAACTGATAGCGCTATCAGTCCAATTTTCCCAGTTTCCCTCTGAGGGAACAGCAATATCCCGATCATTTCATGCAAATTGCATGAGCCGCCCCCTGCAAGGTTTGCTCCGCAACATGAATAACACTTTACAAACCCGCCGCCTTATTGAAGACTTGGCAAAAATGATAGCGCTAACGGTCGCTGTGAATTGACAGAAAGAGAGACAGAATGGCATCACCAAGCGATGTATCCAATCCCTCGGGCGAAGGCCGCCGCTGGGTCATCATGGGCGTCTGCGGCTGCGGCAAGAGCACGATCGCTGCCGCCCTCGCCGCGGCGTTCGACGTCGCCTTCCTCGAGGGCGACGCGTATCACCCGGCACCCAACGTGGTCAAGATGTCGGCCGGCGTCCCGCTGACGGACGACGACCGCGCCGGCTGGCTGCAAGCCCTGGCCAACGAGATCGGCGCCGCGCGCGAACGTGGCACGGGTGTCGTCGTGTCGTGCTCGGCGCTCAAACGCCGCTACCGCGACCTGCTGCGCCAGGCCGACCCGAACCTGCGCTTCGCCCATTTACATGGTCCGCGCGGCACGATCGCGGCGCGCATGCAGACGCGCATCGGCCACTACATGCCGATTACCCTGCTGGACAGCCAGCTGCGCGACCTCGAGCCGCTGCAGCCGGACGAGGCCGGCATCACGCTGGACATTACCCAGCCGCCAGAAACCCTGGTGGCCAGCGTCATCGCATCGATCAATCAATAAGTCAGTCGTCGCACCCGGCCCAGCCGCCCATCCGAGGCGGCATGCCGACCACATGAGAATAATGGAGACTACCATGCGTACACCACTACAACGCACCCTCATCAACCTCGCCGTCGCCAGTGCCTGCGGCATGCTCGGCGCCGCCCATGCGCAGCAAGCCGAACCGGCACAACAGCCGGCGACGGATGCCCAGGCAACCCAGGCTCCTGAAGCCACTGCCGCCGTCCCGGAAGCGAACGTCGTGCGCATTTCCGGCTCGCGCATCGCGGCCCGCGGCTTCACACAGCCGACGCCGACGACGAGCCTGTCCAGTGCCGACCTCGAAAAGGCCGCGAAGCCGAACCTGTTCAACACGCTGGCCGAACTGCCGGCGCTGCAGGGCAGCACGGGCCGCACGACGAGCACCAACAGCACCTCGAGCGGCATCCAGGGCCTGTCCTCGCTGAGCCTGCGCGGCCTGGGCACCATCCGGACCCTGACCCTGCTCGATGGCCAGCGCGTCGTCGGCGCGAACGTCACCGGCGTCACGGACGTCAGCCAGTTCCCGCAACTGCTGGTGAAGCGCGTGGACGTCGTGACGGGCGGTGCGTCGGCGTCGTACGGTTCCGATGCGGTGGGCGGTGTCGTCAACTTCATCACGGATAAAAAATTCACGGGCTTCAAGGCCAATGTCGAGGGCGGCCAGACGCGCTACCACGACGACAAGAGCGGCACCCTGCAGGCCGCCTGGGGCAAGGGCTTCATGGACGACCGCCTGCACGCGACCGTCAGCGGCGAGTTCAGCAAGGAAAACGGCATCGACTCGCCGGGCTTCGGCGAAGTGGGCGCGGGCGGCCGCACGTGGTACCGCAACACGGTGTTCCAGCGCCGTCCGCTGTCGCAGACCACCGACGGCAAGCCGGAATACATGGCCATCGACCACGCCCAGCAATACCAGTATTCGAAATACGGCCTGATCACGAGCGGCCCGCTGCAAGGCACCGCGTTCGGCGACGGCGGCGTGCCGTACCAGTTCAACTACGGCTCGAACGGCGTGCCGACCGGCACCGGCCAGGTCACGAACTGCGTGAATCCGTTCTGCGTGGGCGGCGACCTCTCGGGCAGCGTGGGCGCAGGCACGAATCTCGCGATGAATTTCAAGCGCCAGGTTGCCTACACGCGATTGTCGTGGGACCTCGACGCGGATAACGAGATCTATTTCACCGCGAACTATGCGCAAGTAAAATCGCACTTCTCGCCGAACCCGGGCGCGGCCAAGCAGGCCAACCTGACGATCCAGTGCGACAACCCGTTCCTGCCCGCCTCGATCGCGGCGGCCTGCGCGGCCAACAACATCAAGAGCTTCCAGTACGGCACGGCGAACGCGATCTTCCCGGAGAACATCAACGTCCACCCGACGCGCACGCAGCGCCGCTTCGTCGTTGGCGCGGACGGCAGGTTCAACCTGTTCGGCAAGGAGTGGTCGTACGACGCCTACGCGGAACACGGCGAGAACACGACCAACATCAACGTCCACGACATCACGCTGAACACGCGCTACAACAATGCGATCGACGCCGTGCGCGATGCCAGCGGCAAGATCGTCTGCCGCAACGCCGTCGCCGCCGCGAACGGTTGCGTGCCGCTGAACATCATCGGCAACAACCCGGTCGATCCGGCCGCGTGGGGCTATGTCGCGCCGGGCGCCGGCCCGATCCAGCGCACGACGCAGAGCCAGGACGTGGCCAGCGCCAACTTCAACGGCGAGATCTGGGAAGGCTGGGCGGGCCCGCTGTCGATGGCGACGGGTGCCGAATGGCGCCGCGAGAAGTACGACGTGCACGGCGATCCGTACGGCGCCGGCGTTTCCCCGGATTCGATCGGCGGCGCAGCCTACCCCGCCGACCCGACCCTCAACAGCACGGTCGGCAACAACTGGTATGCCGGTAACTATCACAACGGCGCGGGCGCGTACAACGTGCGCGAGGCGTACGTCGAGCTGAACCTGCCCGTGCTGAAGTCGGACACCTGGGGCGAAGCGAACCTGAACCTGGCCGACCGCCAGACCAAGTACAGCACCGCCGGCAGCGTCAGCAGCTGGAAGATCGGCGCCACGTGGAAGACGCCCATCGACGGCCTGCGCTTCCGCGCCGTCAGCTCGAAGGACGTGCGCGCACCGAACCTCTCCGAACTGTTCGCGGCGCCGGTCGTCGTCAACAACCAGGTGCAGTACCAGGGCAACACGGTCAGCGTGCAGCAGCGCACCGTCGGCAACACGAAGCTCCGTCCGGAAATCGCGCGTAATAACTCGTTCGGCATCGTGCTGAGCCAGCCGAGCTGGGCGCCGGGCTTCTCGACGTCGCTCGACTACTACGACATCAAGGTCAACGACGTGATCTCGACCTTGTCGATCCAGCAGGAAGTCGACCTGTGCGTGGCCGGCAACCAGGAGATCTGCCAGGCGATGGAGCTGAACAGCCCGGGCAACAACTACGTCACGGTGCAGAACTTCAATCTCGCTTCGCTGCATTTGAAAGGCTTCGACATCGAGTCGGCGTACCGCACGAACCTCGATAAATTCAACCTGCCGGGCCGCTTCACCGTCCGCGCGCTGGCCACCCGCACGCTGCACTTCATCACGGATTCGGGCGTCGTCGGCACGATCCCGTCGGAAGGGGCTGGTGTCAACCTGGGCAACACGCCGAAGTGGAAGCTGCTCGCCACGCAGTCGTGGGACAACGACAAGTTGAGCCTGACCCTCACCGAGCGCTGGTTCAGCGACGGCAAGTACAGCAACGAGTACATCGAGTGCCAGACGAACTGCCCGGTGTCGACCTTGATCCACCCGACCATCTACGACAACAAGATGAAGGGCGCGACCTACGTCGACTTCGGCGGCAGCTACAACGTGTCGAAGCAGATGATGGTCTACTTCAAGATCGACAACCTGGCGGACCGCGATCCGGAACCTGCACCGCAGGCCAACCCGAGCTTCGCGATCAACCCGGCCCTGTACGACGTCGTGGGACGCACCTACCGCGCCGGCCTGCGCTACAACTTCTAAACGGAGGCCGGCCATGTGGAACCTGCTGTCAGTACTACTGGCGGTCGGCCTGCTGACGGTGATGATCGCGTGGGGCAAGATTCAGCCGCTCCTCGCGTTCGTCGTCGCAGCCATCGTCGCCGCATTGATGCTCGGGATGCCTGCCGCGAAGATCCCGGGCGCCATCGAAAAGGGGATCGGTGACCTGCTCGGGTCCCTGGTCGTCGTGATCTGCCTGGGCGCCGTGTTCGGCAAGCTGATCGCCGACAGCGGCGCGGCCCGGCGCATCGCCATCAGCCTCGTCGACCGGCTCGGCATGGCGCGGATCCCGGTGGCGATGACCGTCACCGGCTTCGTCGTCGGCATGCCGCTGTACTACAACGTCGGCTTCGTGCTGATGATCCCGCTGATCTTCTCGCTCGTGTACCAGTCCGGCCGTCCGGCCGTGGCGCTGGGCATGCCGCTGCTGGCGGGCCTGTCGATCGCGCACGGCTTCCTGCCGCCGCACCCGTCCGCGACGGCGCTCGTCGTCGCCGTGCACGCGGACATGGGCAAGACGCTGCTGTATGGCCTCGTCGTCGCGATCCCCACGCTGATCATCGCGGGGCCGATCTTCGCCATGTCGCTGAAACACATCCGCGGCGAGCCTGCGCCGATGTTCCGCACCGCGCAGCAGGCGATTCCCGACAGCGAGCTGCCGGGCACCTTCAACAGCTTCTTCACCGCGTTGCTGCCGGTCGTGCTGCTGGGCGCCCTCACGCTCGTCACCTTGATCCGCCCGGACCTGTCCAAGCCGCTCGCGTTTCTATCCAGTCCGCTCGTCGTGATGCTGCTGTCGTACGCCGTCGGGGTCGTGACGCTGGGTATCGGCCGCGGCCAGCCGTTTTCGAAAGTGACGGACAGCGCCGCGGGCGCCCTGCGCGAGATCTCGCCGATCCTGATGATCATCGCCGGTGCCGGTGGCCTGAAGCAGGTGCTGATCGATTCCGGCGTCAGCGCGGAACTGGGCACGCAGCTCGCGCACATGCCCGTGCATCCGCTTCTGCTCGGCTGGGCCGTGGCGACGCTGATCCGCGTGTGCCTGGGCTCCGCCACGGTGGCCGGCATCACGGCGGCCGGCGTCGTCGGGCCGCTCGTGGAAAGCTCCGGCGTCGACCCGAACCTGATGGTCCTGGCCGTCGGTGCCGGGAGCCTGATGTTCAGTCACGTGAACGATTCAGGCTTCTGGATGTTCAAGGAATACTTCGGCCTGTCGCTGAAGGATACGTTCCGCTCATGGACGATGATGGAGACCCTCGTCGGCGTGTTCGGACTGCTGTTCGTGATGTTGTTGTCGCTGTTCGTCACTCAAGGATAACTATAAATGAAGACTACGCTTTCAACGATTCCTGCCGCATTGGCGCTGGCGTTCGTACTCGCCACGCCCGCATCCGCCGCCTCCGTATCGGCTTTCCAGACCATGCCGGAAGATCCGCGCGCCGTCGTCGTGCACGCGAAGGGTGACGGCAAAACGGACGACACCGCCGCCATCCAGCAGGCCATCGACGCCGCCGCCAACAAGGGCGAAGGCGGCGTCGTGTTCCTGCCGTCGGGCCGCTACCGCATCACGAAGAGCATCCTGATCCCGCTCGCCGTGCGCGTGTACGGCGTGGGCGCGACGCGTCCCGTGTTCGTGCTGGCGCCGAAGACGCCGGGCTTCCAGCAGGGCGTCGCCAACATGGTGATCTTCACCGGCGGCGACCAGTACACGGTGGGCAAGGTGCCGATGCCCGTCGCGGGCGCCGTCGGCGCGGACAAGGACGTGCGCGACGCGAACTCCGCAACCTTCTATTCCGTGCTGTCGAACGTCGACTTCGAGATCGGCGACGGCAACCCGGCCGCCACCGGCGTGCGCATGCACACGGCGCAGCACTCGAACCTGTCGCACATCGATTTCCATATCGGCAGCGGCCTCGCCGGCGTCTACCACGTCGGGAACATCGCGTACGACCTGAAATTCCACGGCGGCCGCTACGGCATCCTGGCCGAAAAGACGTCGCCCGCCTGGCAGTTCACGCTCGTCGACGCGACGTTCGACGGCCAGCGCGACGCCGCCATCCGCGAGCACGAGGCCGGGCTCACGCTGGACAACGTCGACATCCGCGACACCCCGGTCGGCATCGACATCGACCGCGGCTACGGCGACTGGCTGTATGCGAAGAACGTCCGCTTCGAGAACGTCGCAAAGGCCGCCGTCGTCATCAGCAACGAGGACAACGTCTACACGCAGATCGCGTTCGACCACGCCAGCGCGAAGAACGTGCCGACCTTCGCGAAGTTCCGCGACAGCGGCAAGACCCTCGCGGGCGCCGGCCGCGCGTACGAGGTCACGGAACTCAACTACGGCATGAAGCTCGATCAATTGGGCACACCGGGCCGCTTCACGACCAACTACAAGACGGCGCCTTTGAGCGCCAAGGTCACGCCGCAGCGTGTGCTGAAAGCGCTGCCGCCGTCGAAAGAATGGGCCAACGTGCACAAATTCGGCGCGAAGGGCGACGGCCGCGCGGACGACACGGCCGCGATCCAGAAAGCCATCGACAGCAACCGCGTCGTGTACCTGCCGCAGGGCTTCTACATGGTCAACGACACGATCCGCATGAAGCCGGACACCGTGATCGTCGGCCTGCACCCGGGCCTGACGCAGCTCGTGCTGCCGAATGGCTCGCCGCTGTTCCAGGGCGTCGACACGCCGAAGGCGCTGCTGGAAAGCGCGCGCGGCGGCGCCGGCATCGTGTCCGGCATCGGCCTCGCGACCGGTGAGGTCAACAACCGCGCCGTTGCGCTGCTGTGGCGCGCGGGCGAGCAGTCGCTGGTCGACGACGTGCGCATCCAGGGCGGCCACGGCACGCGCCTGTACGACGGCACGCGCGCCGATCCGTACAAGAAGACGGAGCGGTGGGATACGACCGCCTGGTGGGACCGCCAGTACCCGAGCGTCTGGGTGACGGACGGCGGCGGCGGCACGTTCACCGGCATCTGGTCGCCGAGCGGCTATGCGCAGGCGGGCTTCTACGTGACGAACACGAAGACGCCGGGCCGCGTGTACGAACTCTCGGCCGAGCACCACATCCGCAACGAGATCGTGCTGGACGGCGTGGAGAACTGGTCATTCTATGCACCGCAGACCGAAGAAGAAGTCCGCGACGGCATGGATTCCGTGTCGCTCGATATCCGCAACTCGAAGAATATCCTGATCGCGAACTACCACGGCTACCGCGTCACCCGCTCCATCAAGCCGGCGGTGACGGCCGTGCGCATCGCGAATTCCAGCGACATCCGCTTCCGCAACGTGCACGTGAACGGCGAAAGCGGCTTCGCCACCTGCGACGAGAACGGCTGCACGACGTATGCGCGCGCGTCGAAGTACCCGTACGAGAACGCCATCACCGACGTCACGCACAACATCCAGGTGCGCGAGCGGGAATTTGCGATCCTCGACTACACGGGCAAGCAGACGGCCGCGCCGGCACCGCTGGGCAAGGTCGAGAAGGTCGCGGACGGCTTTTATTCCATCGCCGGCGCGGCCGTCGACGCCAACGGCAAGCTGTACTTCATCGATCGCCACTTCAAGCGCGTCCACGCATGGAGCCATGACCGCGGCCTGGAGATCGTGCGCGACACGCCGCTCGACCCGATCAACCTCGCCATCGACCGCAGCGGCAACGTGATGGTCGTATCGCACTACGGCGCGAGCGCGAGCGTGTATGCGTTCAAGCCGGACGTGCCGCCGACGCCGGAAGGCTACACGATGATCAAGCCGACGGCGGTCGCAGCGCGTGCGGATGCGCGTGTGGCCATTCCCGTCAACTTCTGGCAGAACGGCGAGTTCCAGGACCAGATCGATCCGAAGACCTACGAGTTCACCACCTTGAGCGAGATGTTCGCGCGCGACGTGGCGAAGCCGAAGGCGCAGGAATACGTGTCGCCGGACGGCAGCCTCGTGCTCCCGGCATGGCGCGTGACGCGCCAGGGCCCGACGGACCACCTGGGCTACCGCTGGTCCGACACGCTGGACACGCACGGCTTTACCAGCGCCCGCGTGGGCGAGCGCGTGATCTTCACGAACGGTTCCGAGAACCGCACGTTCAGCGGTCTCGTGGGCCAGGGCGGCGCCATCACGGACCTGAAGCAGGTCGCCGACCGCGGCGGCGAAAGCGCGACCTTGGGCCCGGACGGCAATGTCTATGTCGCCAACGGCCAGGTGTTCATCTATGGTCCGGACGGCAAGGAACGGGGCCGCATCGACGTGCCGGAGCGTCCGCTCCAGCTGATCTTCGGCGGCGCCGACAAGCGCACGCTGTTCATCCTCACGCACCACAGCCTGTACACGAGCCATGTCGACTAAGCGCCTTTGTGTGGCGATGCTGCTGGCGCTGGGCTGCGCCGGCAGCGCCTGTGCCCAGCAGGCCGTTCAATTGTGGCCCGACGGCGCGCCCGGTTCCGAAAAGCGTCACGGCGAGCCCGAGAAGCTGACGGACGGGGCGTACGTCAGCAACGTGCACGACCCGTCGCTGACGGTGCTGCGCGCCGACCCGCGCCATGCGAACGGCGCGGCGATCGTCGTCGTGCCGGGTGGCGGGCATCGCATGCTCGTGTTCCAGAACGAGGGCGTCGTCGCGGGCAAGCTGCTGAACCGCATGGGCGTGACGGCCTTCGTATTGAAATACCGGCTGGCGCGCGATCCGGATTCCGCCGGCTACAGCATCGAAGGCGACGGCGCGGCCGACCTGCGGCGCGCCGTGCGCTGGGTGCGCGCGCATGCGGGGGAATACGGCATCGACCCGCAGCGCGTGGGCATCATGGGCTTCTCGGCGGGCGGCGAACTCGTGTCGCTTGTCGCCGACAATCCGGAGCCCGCGCCGCGCGGCAAGACGGATGCGCTGGACCGCCAGAGCGCGCGCCCGGACTTCCAGGTGCTCGTGTATCCCGGGCCGCTGGGCTCTCCCGCGAAGGCCGTGGACGGTGCGCCGCCCGCGTTCCTCGTCGCGGGCTCGCGCGACACGTGCTGCATGCCGCCCACCATCACCCTGTACCAGCAGCTCGTGAAGGCCGGCGTGTCGGCCGAGCTGCACCTGTACGCGGACACGGACCACGCCTTCAACGTGGGCCAGCGCGGCGAACGCATCTCGCTGCAGCACTGGCCGGATCGCCTGGCGGACTGGCTCGCCGACGGCGGCTGGCTCATCCCGCGCAGTATCGGGAGTCATTCGCGCAAGCCGGAAGGCGTGCCCGCACCTTGAAAGGATCCATATGAAACGTATCGCATCGGCGCTGGCCGTGGCCCTGCTGGCCACGCCGGCCGCGTGGGCGGCGGACGTCCAGTACAAGCTGCTCGTACTGGCCATCCCCAACAAGTACCACTACGAATACATCCCGATCGCGCGCGAGAGCCTGGAAAAGCTGGCGAAGCTGCACGCGTTCGACTTCACGTACACGAACAAGCCCGAGGCGTTCGACGGCGATTTGAAGCAGTACGCGGCCGTCGTCTTCCTCAACACGCCGGGCGAGGAACTGAACCCGGCGCAGCGCGCGAAGTTCGAGGCCTACATGCGTGACGGCGGCAATGCCGTCGTCGTGCACCGCGCTGCCATCACGCCGCCGAACGGGTGGGTATGGTACGAGAAGCTCGTCGGCCGCTCGTTCAAGACGCACCCGATGCTGCAGACGGGCGCCGTCGACGTCGTCGATAAAACGTTCCCGGCGACCTTCGGCATCCCGCCGCGCTGGATCTGGAGCGACGAGTGGTACGAGACGACGAACCCGTACAAGGTCGCCATCCACCCCGTGCTGAACATCGACGAATCCAGCTACGACGTCACGAAGATCTGGCCCGGCCAGGTGTCGACGGGCATGGGCCGTGACCACCCGGTGTCGTGGTACCACACGGTCGAGAAGGGCCGCGTGTTCGTCACGCTGCTGGGCCACAACGGCGACATGTACCGCGACCCACAATATCTCGCGCACCTGATGGGCGGGATCTGGTGGGCAGCGACGGGCCGGGGCCAGCAGCGCTGAAAATTCGGGGCAGAAAATTCGGGGTCAGAGCACATTTCCGACCATATTCGGGGTCAGAGCACATTCCGGGTCAATGTCCGGGTGAACAGTGCTTCTCCTAGATTGGAGCAATCGGGACGCCATTCACGCCGGTCAACACGCCGGAGCTGGCTGAAGCTCCGAAAGATCTTGCTTTGAAGATTGTGTCTCAAAAAGTGCTCTGACCCTGAGCCTTCCCCTCAAATTTTGCTCAGATGTCATAGGTAAGCATCATGGAAGTCAGCTCTGACGATGCGTCGGCA
>NZ_JBKYMO010000021.1:0-28864 GCF_047302915.1 Massilia sp. CT11-108
GTGCATGCCGCCGGCCGGCCACGGCGACGCATCGCCGCTGCCGCCCTGCCCCACCAGCTCCGTCGCCACGCCGTAGCGGGGCATCTCGGTGCCGAACAGGGTGCGCACGTCGGCGCGGATGGGGGGCAATGGATCGCGGACGACAAAGAGGATGGAGCGCATGGATTCCTTGCCTTATGAACAACGCATGGAATCCGATTCTAGCTTACTCGTCACTGCGCACAATTGCGCGAGTCTTAAGGCATGCTGGTACGCGTGGCTGGAACTTGTCGAGCGTCCGTCATCGGTCGGAAACGGACGACCGCGGGACGCGTTTCTGTTCGCGGCGCAGTACGACATTCTGGACGATGCTGACACCGGACGATGCTACCCAGTACAGGCCCAGGCCGGCCGACATCTTCCACAGAAAGATGGCCGTGATGGCGATTTGCACCGCAACCATCACGGTCGACGGGGCGTTCGAGCCGGACGGCAGGTAGTACGCTGCGATGCCGGTGAGCACAAGCACGACAGCTGTCAGCACCGCGTCAAACGACGCCAGGTTCCTCATCCAGAGAAAGGATCCGCCTGCCGCGCTTGCGTTGCTGACCGTTTTGTAGAGCAAGCCGAAGACTGGCAACTGCACGAATGCGCCGAGGATGCTGGAGCGGTCGATCACGTGCGCGCCGTTCTGCCTGTACAGCTTTGAAACCGCGGCGAACATCGCCTGCGGATCGTGCTTCAGGCGTTCCCTGATCGCGTCGACCTGGGGCTGGAGGTCGCGGATTTTTCGTTGGTTGACGAGCATTTTGCGGGACAGGTGCAGCGTCAGAGGCAGCAGGGCCAACCGTACCGTAAGGGCGAGCAGCAAAATAGCCCATCCCATATTGCCCTCGAAGAGTGAAGCAAGCGCGGACATCAGCCCGTCAAGAAATTTATCCATATACGTCCTCAATAAGCCGAAACCAATAATCGTTCGAAATCTGGCCAGAATTATAAAGATCAAAACGATCCGTATTCTCAGGATTTCTGGGACGTTGAGTTCAGTTTTTCCGCAGCATGGCAGAGGTCGGAAAGAACGCGTGACACTGCGACGCGGGCCATGTTCCGTCGGCAGGCGGGCCGCGCCACGAGCGAGGAGTCGACGATGTGCCCGCCACGCAGGCCCAGGCCAGACATCGCTTGGACGCGTTCGATGCGGCGCTGGCGCTGGCCGGGATGCGCCCCCCGCGCATCGTTGGAGTGTCGGGTCGGTGACCCGTGGATATCAAGCCGCGCGGAGCGCGAGCAGGCGCGGCAGCAGCGCGGCGCTGGCCTCGCTGTCGATCTTGCGGCAGAAATGGGCGCGCGACGCGGCGATGCGCTCGAAGTCGCCTTCGTCGAGGATTTTCGGGTTGCGGGCGCCGTGTTCGGGCCACTGGACGTAGCGGAAGTTCTGGCCCAGCACGCGGGGCGCGAACGGCGAATTCATCACGAGGGTCTGGAAGAACATCTCGTCCGGACACGCGCAGCGGCGGAAGAAGCGCACGAGGCCGGGGTCGCGCGCGACGCGCGCGAGGATGTCCTGCACGCAGGCGCGCGACAGCGCCCACCACGACGAGCCGCCGTACGGCCGCATGCCGCCCGGCAGGCGGCGCACGATGCCCGTCGCGCGCATCGCGCGGTTCGCGATGCGGCAGGCGGTGCGCAGCAGGCGCGGGCCGTCGTCGCAGTAAAAATACTGGTAGCGGAAGCCGGCCGCCCACTGGCCCGGGCCGGTGCCGATGGCGACGGTGTCCAGCAGTTCCTGGTGGGCGTGGCGCGCGAGCGCTTCTTTCAGGCGCGCATTCGACAGCAACGGGAAGTCCTGGGCGGACAGGAAGACGACCTTGTCGAAATCGGGCACCTCGGCCACGATCTGTGCGAGGGCGTTGAGCACCGCCTGCACCTGGCTGAACGTGCCCCAGTGGACGTCGACGCGGTCGCGCACGAGCCGCGCGAACGGGTGCACGGCGGCCGGGTCGAGCGCGCACTTGCGGTCGAGGTTCACGACCACGCGAAACTCGTCGTCGCGCAGTTGCTCGACCAGCGCATTGAGCTGGTCCAGGTCCTTGTGTGCCTGGATCAGGAATACCTGTGTCGTCATCGCGCCGAGTCTAGCACGGCGCGTGACGACACCACGTGACGCCTGAGTTTGGAACGTCGATAAACCTGCTGCGCGTTGCAACGTCGTCCTGCGATGCTCGCTGTACTCGCGTACAGCTCCGCTTCTCAGACGCCATTGCTGCCGCTCGCGACGGTTTCTCGAGGTTCCAATTAGTTCAGGTTCACGGACTGCGTACCGACCGTCAGCGTGCGGGTCGTGCCCGACGTGGCGACCTTGGTGGTGGGACGCTTGCAGCCGACGTCGATCAGCACGAGGAACTCGGCCGCCGACTTGCCGTCGTTCTTCAGGTAGAACGCGCCGTGGTCTTCCGTCACGCCGGACTTGGGCGCCGGGCCGCTCCACTTGGCGAACGGCGCATTGCCGTTCAGGTCGCGCAGGCACACCGACTGGCCGCCCGCCGCGATCTTGACGCTCGACGGACTTTCGACCGTCATCGCCACCGGCGCGTGGAAGTTCCACTCGTACGTGTGGGCGACGACCGCCTGCATCCTGTCGCGCACGACCATCGCGTTCTGGCCGTGCAGGTACCAGATCTGGCGCTTGGCCATCGTCAACTGGCCGCCGTACGACGGGGTCGCGTCGCCTTCGGCGTAGTCGTAGGTCGACTGGGCCGAGAAGCCGGTGACGCGGCCGTTGCGCTGCAGCTGTTCGCGGTAGCCGGTGACCACCTGGCCCTTGCCGCCGTCGAACGTGACCGCGTTCTGCGACCTGGTCTGGTGGTACCAGTCGGTCCACAGCGGCGAACCATACCAGTCGTACCAGCCGGCCTTCACCAGCAGCGGCTGGCCGGCGACCGACAGCAGCAGGCCGTTCTGGTCGCCGTGGCTGTGGTTGAACGAGCCGTACGGGCTGGACTTGAAGTAGAACGACGTGCGGCCCGTCGAGCCGATGTCGCTGTGCATCGCCACCCAGCCGGTGCTCGGGTAGTAGGCCGAGTTCGACGGCGGGATCTTCAGCGCCGTGCCGGTCACCGGCATCGGATACGGCGCTTCGACCACGGACAGCGAATCCTCGAGGCCCGGCAGGTTCGCCACGTACCAGGCGGCGCGCGGCGACACCATGCGGTTGGCGAAGGCGCGGAACACGCGCGGGTCCGGCTTCGTCTCGGAACCGTCGCCGAAGGCGTGGACTTTCGAGCCCGGCGGCGTGAACTGCGTCGCGAAATCGAGGAAGCCCAAGGTCCACGGCTTGGCGTACAGGTTCACGCCGGTCGCCTGGACGATCGGGTCCCACAGCGCCGTCATATAGCCCGCCGCGTACTCGGCGTAGGCGGTGCCGTTGGCGTAGCCGCCTTCCGCGCCCGACCACGGCGACGGGGTGTTCACGTACGAGCGGAACGTGAAGTCGAACCACGTCTGCGCTTCCGGGATGTCGCCCAGCGCCAGGGTCGAGATCAGCGCCATGTAGATCATCAGCGTGTTGCCGTGCGAATCGAACGGGTACTGGTCGAGGCGGCCGTTGTCGCCTGCGATGTTGCCGTACATTTCCGTCACGCGCGTCTTGACGACGGCGAGCCACCTGGCCTTGCGGGTCGCGTCCAGGTCACCGGCCAGCAGGTCCATGCCCTTCAGCAGCGACAGCGCGATCTGGCGCGTGGCCTGGTCCTGGTTGGCGTAGCTGGTGGGGCCGGCCGGATTCAGCGCGGCCAGCTGGTCGCCGCGCTTGAGCGCTTCGGCCAGGTGGACCGGGTCCTTCTTCAGGCGCCACAGCACCGCGGCCGCTTCCAGCTGGCGCGACGATTCGTTGATGCGGTTGCGCACGTCGGTCTGCTGCGACGCCATCTGCGCCGTCAGCGGCGACGCGATCACGATCGGCCAGCGCGAATCCGACAGCTCGGGCAGCGCCGTCATCTGCAGCTTGACTTCGTTGATCAGGCGGCTGACGTACGGGTCCAGGTCGGCCTTCTTGGCCGAGCTCCACGTCGAATACGCGGTGAAGGACGGGGCCAGCGAACGGGGGCGCGCCTTGTTCAGGATGCGCGAACGCAGCGTGGCGTTGTCGGGCACTTCGAACACGGTCGACTTGCTCGTGATCGCGAATGCGCGCGGGGTCGACCATTCCGTCGAACCGGCCGCGCGCACGCGCCACGTGTAATTGCCCAGTGCCAGCGCCTTGGTCGGCAGGTACCAGTTGCGCTCGACCGTCGCCTTCACCGGCGAGCCGCCCGACGGGGTGATCTCGATCTCGTAGCTGGCCGGGCCGGCCGGATGACGCGCCCAGGCAAAACCCGGCGGGTTCTGTGCCTGCACGGCGCCATTGGCCGGCGCGGGCTGGACGACCAGGGGATCGGTGGATTGGGCCCAGTCGGCGCGCGCGCTGAACGACATCAACAGCGACGACAGTGCAGCGACGGCGACAACGCCCTTCCGGTGAAATTTCATGTGCTTGCTCCGAGAAATATTAACTGGACGACTAGAGGGTCAGCCCGTCGGCAGGAAGCCAGGGCCCGATTTGCTTGAAGCGCTCTGCTGATGCAAATGAGCGCTGTTCGATACGAGAAATAGTACCGCAAATAAATTTTCTCGAGGAAAAATTCCCTTAGAAATCAAAGATTTTTCTCGTATACCCCACAAATCGGACGACCCTGTAGACCCCTTATTAACGGTAATATTTCCAGGCAGCTAAAAGCCGTTTTTTTACAGAAAAGACTTTTTGAAAACTGTGCGGCTATTTCGGCAAAGTTTATGAATTCGCCATCGATTTAATCACTTCGACAATCATGTTATTTATCTGATCTGGAACAGACATTACGATTGCATTACCGGCACGCCGGCGTGCGCCTCGGCGCGCAGCGCGCGCATGCGCCTGGCGTAGCGCAGGCAATAGATGCCGAACGCGAGCGGCGCCTCCTTCAGGTAGCGGCGCCGGACCTGGAACTCTTCCTGGCGCGCCTTGATCTTGTTGGCGGACGAGACACTGCCCGCATGGTCGCGGAACACGGTCAAGGGCCGGGCTATCGTGGCCGGCCGCGCCACCTTGCCCAGGCGCAGCCACAGGTCGATGTCCATCGCGTATTTCAGCGTTTCGTCGAACGTGCCCACACGGCCGAACGCGCTGCGGCGGATGAAGACGGCCGGATGCGGCACCGACGCGCGGCCCGCCGCGAACGCGTGGTAGCTGAACGGCACCATGCGGTACGGCGGAATCAGCTGGCCATCCTTCAACACCTGCACGGTGCCGAACACCCAGTCCACGCGTTCGCTGGCGAAGCGCTCGGCGACGAGTTCCAGCACGTCGTCGCTGGCGTAGTAATCGTCCGAATGCAGGTGCGCCACGTACTCGCCGGTGGCCGCTTCGATGCCCTGGTTCATGGCGCGGCTGATGCCGCCGCCCACGTCGCGCAGCACGCGCTTGCGGCCCGGGTACGCCGCGATCATCTCCAGCGTGCCGTCGGTGGAACCGCCGTCGACGAAGATGTGCTCGACGTCCTGGCAGGTCTGCCGCTGGACGGACGCGAGGGTGTCGGCCAGGGTGGCGGCGCTGTTCCAGGTGCACGTGACGATCGAAAAGGTCGGTTTGTTCATGGCATCACTCGTGATAAAAGTCCAGGATCTGGGGGACGGCGTGGAACACGTCCATCGGGAAGGCATCGGGCAGCGGCACCGTCACCGGCGCACGGCCCAGGATGTGCGCCAGGCGCTCCACGAGCCGCGGCATGGTCTCGGCCAGTTGCAGCTGGCCGTCGTAATACTGGTACACGGCCAGCTCCGGCGTGCCGCCGCGTGCCAGCGCGAGACACTGCTTGCCGAGGGCCAGCGCTTCCAGCACGGTGGTGCCGCACGGCTCTTCCCACACGGACGGGATCACGAGCACGTGGCTGCGCGCCGACATGCGGATCACCTCGTCGTAGGGCAGCCAGCCGAGGAAGCGCACCTGCCCGTTCGCATGGCGGCGCTCCAGCTGGCCCCGCAGCGGACCGTCGCCGACGATGGTGACGCGCGCATGCTTCGGCAGCCAGCCCTGCACCTGCGCGAGGAATTCGCCGAAGCCCTTGCCGGCATCGATGCGGCCGACGAGCAGGACCTCCCCCGCCCTCACCTCGTCGGGCCGCGCCGCGCGCTCGCGCAGGTACGGGTAGCGGATGAAGTTGTGGATCACGCGCGCGCGCGACAGGTCCGCGTCCGGCACGGCGCGCAGGAATGCCTGGCGCAGGAAGTCGGACACGAAGATCGTCTTGTGGCGCGAGAACGCTTCCGCCGTCTCCGACCGGTAGCGGCGCACGGCCAGCCCCGACATCTCGCGCCGCACCGCGTTCGGCGCCGGGTGGATGCAGGCGGCGCAGTCGCGCGCGTCGAGCGTCGTGCACACGTGTTCCTGCCTGAAGCGCAAATGGATCACGCATTCGCTGCCCTGGTCGTGGCGCGTCTGCACGAAGTTGACGCTGCGCGGCACGTAGCGCCCCGCCATCGGCAAGTGGCCGTGGTAGTGCACGACGTCGTACTTGCCCGCCTCGCGCAAGAGCGCGCGCGCGATGCTGCGCGCAAACCATGGCCGCTTGACGGGATTGAAGAAGCCCAGCTGCGCCTCTTTCCACCCCGGCCGGGAAAAATCGAAGCCGGGCAGCACGCGCCCCTTGAAGCCGATCTCGGCCGCGCTGCCACCGTGGAACCGGTCGCTGCGTCCCATGATGTCGACCTCGTGCCCCAGCTCGAGCAGCGCGTTCGACAACGTCACGACATGCTTGCCCAGGCCGCCCACCTGCGTGCCCGGCAAGTCTTCCGACACCATCAAGACTTTCAAGCCGCTTTCCTCATCGATAACAACCCCTTCACCCGCGCCCATGCCAGGTTCTTGTCGTCGCGGTCGATCACGAACAGGCTGCCGTACGCGAGCAGCAGGCCCGCCGTCAGCAGCACGAGCAGGAGCAGGTCGACCGGGCCGCCGTCGAACAGGCGGTTGCCCGCGCTGGCGACGGCCGCGACGACGGCCACGCCCGCCACGCTGGGCAGATAGGCTTTACGGACGAGCTCGCCAAGCCGCGCGGGCACCGTGCGGCCGTGCACGGCGACGAGGAAGGCGCACGTCAGCAGCACCGACGCGATCAGATGGCCCCACGCGGCGCCATCGATGCCCCAGCCCGCGACGCCCACGTAGACGACCAGCAGGCCGAACAGGGCGCGCGCCAGCGCGAACATGCCGGAAAAGCGCGGATGGCCCATGCCGTCGTTCACCAGGGACGGCAGGCTCGTCAGCGAATCGACGAATTGCGACAGCGCCATCACGGCGAGCACGACCTGCCCGGCGCGGGCGAACTGCGGGTTCATCCAGTAGAACAGGATCTGGTACGAAAACACGGCGACGAGCACGAGCACGGACGCGTTGATGAACACGACGTAGCGGCTCGCCTTCAGGTACAACTGGTTCAAACGCTCGAGCTCGCCACGGGCCGCCAGCGCGCTCGCGGCCGGGAAGAACACGCCGGACAGGCGGTACGTGAGGCTGAGGATACGGTTCGCGAGCGTGGACGCGACGGTGAAGTAGGCGAGCCCCGTCACGCCGACCAGCGCGCCGATGATGAGCTTGTCGGCATATGCGTAGGACAAGGTCGCGAAGCGGCTCAGGAACGAGTACGCGGAAAAGCCCAGCAATTCCTTGCGGATCGCCGCGCCCGGCTTACGGTAGCGCAGGTCCGGCAGCAGGCGGCGGATGCTGCGCCACAGTACGGCGCAATTGATCGCGCTCATGATGACGCGCAGCAGGATTACTTCAAACAAGCCATAGCCCAGCATCAGCACGGCCACCGTCAACAGCGGCACGCCGGTGCCGAACAGCATTTCGATGCGGCTCGCGATGTCGTAGCGCATCAGCGCTTGGGGCACGCTTTGCAGATAGCTCTGCAACTGGCCGAGGAAGAAGCCGAGCGCGGCCAGTTGGAGTGTCGCGACCGCTTCGTGCTCCAGCGCCGCCGGTACGGAAAACACGCGGGTGACGAAGAAGTGCGCGCCGAAAAACAGGCCCAGCCCGCCGACGAGGCCCAGCAGCGAGTACACGGACAGGCCGAAGAACACGGTCTCGGCTATGCGTTCCTGATCCTTGTGGGCGTTGAATTCCGCGATGTATTTCACGGAGCCGGCCGTGACATTGATGTCGATGACGGCGAAATAGCCGACGATCGCCGTCACGAGCGAGTACACGCCATAGTTCGCATCGCCCAGCCCTTGCACGACGAGCGGCACGGTGCCCAGCGCCACCAGCGCGGGGATCACGGCGCCCAGCAGGTTCGAGAAGGCGTTGCGGACGAGGCTGAGGTTCATACGTGCGCCGGCACCAGGTTGACGTGGCGGCGCTTGCGGGACTCGACGGGCTGCACGGCCGGTTGCGCGCTGGCCACGGCCATCGCCACGTAAGGCAGCGCGAGGCAGATCGCCAGCATCTGCGTCGTGCGCACCTGCGGGAACGGCGTGCCGACGAGCAGGTCGGGCAGCATGAACGCAAGGCCCGCGGCGCCGGCCGTCGCCAGGCCCAGCAGGTCGGGCGGCAATGTGCGCAGCGCGTGGCGCGCGAGCCGGGTGAACGCCCAGATCGTGCCGCCCAGCAGGATCAGACCGGGCAGCCCGGCCTTCAGGGCGATGTGCAGCACGCCGCTGTGCAGGAACAGGCCGCCGTCCTGCCCCGCCTGCCACGAGATGTGCTGGTAGCCCGTGTAGCGCCCCCACGTGCCGATGCCGGTGAGCGGGTGCGAGATGAAATCGGCCAGCGCGAATTTCAATTCCAGCACCCGCTCGCTTTCGGCGCCGAAGCGCTTCGATTCCATGTCGTAGAACAGGCTCGAGAAGCCGCCGCCCGCGCCCTTGGTATGGCCCAGGCGCTTGAACGCCGCGTACAGCAGGCCGGCGCCGAGGACGGGCGCGCCGAGCGCCATCATGTGGATGCGGCGCTGCAGCGGGAAACGCATCATGATGATCAGGAAGGCCAGCACGAAGCCGATCCACGCGCTGCGGCGGTACGACAGCACGATGCACGCGGCCGTCGCGAGCAGGGTCGACCAGTCGATCGCGGTCCAGAACAGCGAGCGCCTGTTTTTCACCACCTGGAACAGGTTGACGGCGGCGATGGCGAACGCGATCGTGCACAGCAGGCTGTCGTTGATGTCGAAGAACGTCAGCTTGATCTTGATGGCGTTCATGTTCGCATACACGTTGTTCGGGTCGCCGCCGAGGAAGGCCCAGCGCGCAAGGCCGAACAGGGCGCGCCCGAGGCCCGCCAGCATGATGAAGCGCGACAGTTCGATCGCGTGCTCGCGGGTTCGGAACGCCAGCAGCATCAGCGAAACGAGCGGCGCCATCCAGATGATGTTGGAGAAGCCGGACGGGGCCAGCGCTTCCGCCAGGGTCACGTTGGAGAACAGCGCCACCGCGACGTGACCACCCAGCAGCAGGCTCCAGGCGAGGAACCACGGCCGCAGGTTGCACGGCGGGGCCGGATAGCGCTGGAAGCCGGCCGACACGCGCGCACAGCACCACGCCCCCGCCATGCACCACAGCAGCAGCGGGAAGAACAGGACCCCGGAGCCACGGCTGTAGATGCCTGGCGCGGCGGCGGCCGCCAGCGAACCGTAGCTCGTCGAATTCTTGAAGAAGAACACGGCGATGTACACGTACGCGAGGAAGCGCGGCCACACCATTCCGACGCCCATCCCGGCCACGGCCATGATGGCCAGCACCACGACGGCGATGAACGGCAGCGAGGTATAGAAGACCAGGAGGAAGTTCTGCATGTCCGGTCAGCCCTTGTTGGTGGCCGCGCCCAGCAGCTTGATGCGGTCGTGCGGGGACATGGCATCCAGCATCTGGTTCACGAAGCGGTCCTGCACGCGGTAGGCGCTGTGTTCGTCGGCCTCGATGGTCGACACCCGCACGAGCATGCCGTCGGGGATCTTGCCCGTCAGGCCGTACAGGAAGCGCTGGTATTTCTGGCCCAGGCCGGACATCACGGCCTTGTCTCCGACCGTCACCCAGTACGTGATCGGTTCGTTGCGCGCGTTCTGGCGCGCGACGAGGCGTTTCACGGGGACGCTGCCGTAGTGCGTGGCGAGCTCGGCCTTGTGATCCTGCACCATGTCGAAGCCCTGCGCCACGTAGCAGACCTCGGGCAGGTGCAGCTGCAGCTGCTTGCTCTGGTCGCCGCCGTATGCGATCGACAGCATCACGCGCTGCCCCCCATCGTTGACGTAGGTGCGCGCCAGGGTCTGGTCATACAGGGTGGCAATGAGTTCCTTCTGCGTCTCGTCGGGCGTGAGCGGCACGACGGTGTTGTCGACCGTCCAGTTGCCGAACCGTTTCGGGATCATCGCCTCGAGGTCGAACCGCTCCTGCACGGCGGCCACCTTCTGCTTCGGCGTGAGCGCCCCCGTCAGCGCGGACGTGCCCGCCATCGCCACGCCCAGGACCACGCTGGCCATGAATCTGCGGTTCATGCCACCTCCCTGCGCCGCGCCCACCATTGCAGCGCGGAGTCGATGGACAGGATCAGCACGAGCGCCGTGACGAACAGGACCATGCCGGCGAACCCGTGCAGGAAACCCTGCCCCGCCGCGTCGCCGAAGTAATACGTGATCAATGTGAGCACGACGACGCGGATGACGTTGGCGGAGAACGAGATCGGGACGATGAACAGGGCGAGGCCGATGTTGCGGAATGCGGACGGGTGGCGCATCAGGTTCAGGTAGAACAGGCCCAGCGCTTCCAGGGTCAGCAGGGTCTGCAGGCCGGCGCACGCGTCCGCCACGAGCAGCTGGTACTGGCCGATCTGCAGGATCACGCCGGAGCGGCTGATCGGGTAGCCGAACGCGAACAGCAGGTGCTCGGTGGCCCACGACACGGCCATCTTCATCGGCATCGTCACCGCGGCGACGAATTCGCTGGGCAGCGGCACCATGAACAGCATGAAGAAGAACGGGAACCACAGCACCCGGAGGGCGCGGCCGCCCCGCTTGACGAGCAGCACGGCCGCCATCACGAGGATGATCGCGACGATCTGCAGCATCAGGATGTTCTGCGACCGGCCCAGCAGGTGGGCGACCAGGCCGATAGCGAGGATGGGCCAGCCGGCCCAGCTGGCGCGCGGGGGTGTCGTCGCCTCGATCACGTCCGGCCATTTGCGGTAGATGAGCCACAGCGCGAGGCCGAAGATGATCGGCCCGTGGCCCTGCTCCTCGCCGACCCAGGCGCCGGTGAACAGGTCGTAGAACGTGGGGACGAACAGGATGGCCAGGCCCAGGAAGACCGGCCACCATTCGGGCAGGACGCCGCGCAGTGCACGCAGGTCCGGTGCATGCTGCCGCACGGTGCTGGCGCGTGCTCCGGTGTCCATGTCAGAACTCCATCACCACCGAGCCGAGGACTTCGCAACCGGCGTCGACGAGTTGCTCGGCGGCGCGGCCGATGTGCGAGATCCGCGTGTAGTTCTTGCGCGTGACGAGCAGCGCGCCGCCCGCGCGGCTCGCCACCGCGACGGAATCCATGCCGAGCTGGAATGGCGGCACGTCGTACAGCACGACGTCGTAGCGGCTTTCCAGCTGCGTGTTGAGGTTGCGGAAGCCTTCGCGCGCCAGCAGTTCGCCCGGGTTCGGCGGGAGCGTCCCGGCCGGCATGATCGACAGGTCGATGAACGCCGGCACCCGCGCGATCACGTCGAGGTCGGCGCGGCCCGCCAGCAGGTCGGACAGGCCCTGGCGCGGCTTGAGCGCGAACGCGTCCTGCTGGCGCGGGGCGCGCAGGTTCGCGTCCACGAGCAGGGTCTGCTCGCCCAGCTGGGAAAACACGATCGCCAGGTTCGACGCGAACAGCGCGGATCCGTCTTCCGGATCCACGCCGACGATGGCCAGCGCGCGGCGCCCGCGCGCGAACCAGCGCAGCATCAGCTGGCTGCGGATCGCGCGCAGCGATTCGACCTGCGGGCAGAACGGATCGTACGCGGCGAGCAGCTTCGGCGACAGGCCGGCCTGGCCCTTCTGCAGATACGGGTACGAGAACTGGCGCGCCAGCACCTGCTGGATGTCGTCCTCGCTGACCAGGCCCAGCCGCACGGCCGCTTCGCCGAAGCGGATGCCGGTCTCCTTTTGCATGCGCAGCACGCGTTCGGCGTCTTCAGGCTTGAGCTTGCCCGAGTCGAGCAGCAAGGCACCCATGCTGGTCTCGGGACCCAGACGTTCAAGCCCATGATCGGCGGGCAGCGTGTTGAAAATCGGAGAGTTCATGGTGGAATCCAGGATCAGTTAAGACGGAGCAGGCGGCGCGGCGTCATCAGCGAGCGGATGCCCCCCGTCCGTCCACGCGGCGACTTCCATTCGATCGTGCCCAGCACGGGGATGCCCAGCATGTCCTTGACGTCGCTGGCCGAACGCACCGGACGGTTCAGCAGTTCCAGCAGCAGCGCCAGGCCGACACCGAGGATCGTGCCCAGCAGGAACGCGATCAGCGTGTTCAGCAGCACGCGCGGGCCAGACGGCTGCGTCGGCGCCACGGCCGGGTTCAGCAGGGCGATATCGGATTGCTCGGACTGCGCCTCGATGCGCGTCTGCGAGAAGCGCTGCGACGCGGAATCGAACGCGCGCTGGGCGCTGTCGAGGTCTTTCAGCAGCACGCCCAGTTCGTCGCGGGCGCGATTCATTTCAAGTACCTTCGCCTTTTGCTCGGCGACCGCCTGGCGCAGTTCCGCCTCGCGCTGGCGCAGCACCTGGGCATTCGCGCCCACGCTGCGCGAGACGGTGCCCAGCGCGGCATTCAGTTCGGCCTGGACTTTGTCGAGCTCGGCCTTGGCGGCCTGGTATTGCGGGTGGTTCTTGCCGTAGCGCTGCGACGTGTCGGCGAACTTGCCGCGCGCCTGGGCGACGTTGGCACGCATCGTCTGGATCAGGGCGTTGTTGGCGACGTCCGGCGACGTCAGCGCGGAACCGGCGGCGCCCTGCCGCGCTGTGCCTTCCATCGCGGCCGTCTGCGCCGCCACCAGCTGCGCGGACAGGTCGTTCAGGCGCGCCAGTTCGACGTCGACGCGGTTGTTGTCGAGGCTGACGATGCCCTTCTCCTGCTGGTACTTGGACAGGCGGGCCTGCGCGGCCTCGACGTTGTCGCGCAACTGCTTGGTCTGTTCGTTGAAGTACGACGCCGTTTTCTTGGCCGGATCGGTCTTCAGCTGGACGGTGATCTTCTGGTACTCGTCGGCGAACGCATTCGCCACCGCGGCCGCGAACGCGGGGTCCGCGCCCTTGAAGCTGATCTCGACGACGGACGATTCGCGCGACGGGACGATCTCCAGTTTCTTCAGCAGCAGGTCGGCCAGCCAGTCGCGCACCGAACCCTTGCCCTCGGTTGCATCCTTGAACTGTTCGACGACGGCCGGGCTATTCGCCAGGTGCAGCGCGTCGACGACCCGCAGCGCCACGTTCTTGCTGCTGATGATGTCGATCTGCGTCGCCATATAGCCCGGCAGCAGTTGCCCCGGCATCGTCAGGCCGGTCAATGGATCCACGCCTTTGTAGTTCAACAGAACGGATGCCGTTGCCTTGTACGTCTTGGCCTGGATCAGGCTGAACCCGAGGGCCAGCGCGACCGTGACCAGCAGGGTCGTCAGGATGATCTTCTTCCGTGCAAGCAAGATCAGCAGGAATTGATGAACGTTCATGATGAACCTTTAAAACGGAGTGGAACAAAGAACCGGGCGCTACCCCTGCGTTAGAACCAGCTTTCCTTGACCGTGATGACGTCGTCGACCTGGACCAGGTCGTCGGCCTTCGCTTCGATCGTGTGCGCCGCGCCGTTCGCGTCGCGGCGCGTGATGCGCAGGCCGCGCTGCGTGCCGCGCTGGGTCAGGCCGCCGCCGGCCGACAGCGCCTGCTGGACGGTCATCGCGCGTTCCAGGCGGAACGGTCCCGGACGCTGCACTTCGCCCGTGATGTAGGCACGCGGCGCGCGCTCGACGAAGATGATGTCGCCGCCGGCGACTTCGTAATCGCGGTTCAGTTCACCCTTGCGCACCATGTCGACGACGTCGATGGTTTCGCGCGTGGTGACGCCGTTGCGGGTGCGCACGAGGCTGACCATGTCGCCGCCTTCCGGGCCGATGCCGCCGGCCAGCGCCAGCAGATCGAGCACCTTGCGCGGACCGTCGACCGGGTAGCGGCCCGGACGGTTGACCTGGCCCAGCACCGACACCTGCTGGCTCGCGAGCGTGGTGATCAGGAGGTTGACCTGGGCCTTCTTGAGGTAGCCGCCCTTTTCGAGCAGGCCGCCGATTTTCTTTTCCGCCTGTTGCGTCGTCAGGCCACCGACCTGCACTTCGCCCAGCAGCGGGAACGTCATGGTGCCGCCTTCCGAGACGCGCGTCTCGATTGCAAGGTCGGGGCTGCCGTAGACCGACGCCTTGACCACGTCGCCCGGGCCCAGCAGGATTTCCGCCGCACCGGCCATGCCCGCGCCGAGCATGAGGACTGCCGCAACCATCCAGTGTACGAGTCGTTTCATCTTCTTCACTCCTTATGGGTCGTCAATGTTGGGATTACTTCAGTCCGGCGACGCCGCGGTCCAGCGCTGCCTTGTCGGCGCCGGATGCGTTGTCGGCTGGTGCGTTGTCGGCCGCGGGCATGGCGGCGGGTGCCGCCGCGGCGGGATCGGCATTCGCCACTGCGCTCGCCGGCGCGGCCTTGGGATCGGGCACCATCGATTTGTTCAGGTACTCGATCTTTGCGGTGGAACGCAGGCGCTGCAGCTCGGCCGCGGCCAGTTCCTTGTTCTTGCGGTTCACGAGGAATTGCTCGATCTGGTTCGAGGCGACCTGCAGCGAGACCGGTGCATCCTTGACTTCGGCGACGGAAATGAACATCGCGCGCGGCCCTTCCTTGACGACAAACAGCTGCCCCTTGGGCATGCCCAGCAACTTCGAGGACAGCTGCGGCGGCACGTCGGCCGTCGAGCGCGTGACCTGGTTGCGGCCGTACTTGATCTTGTGCGTGTCCAGCCACACGGCGACCTCTTCCAGCGACTTGGCGCTGTCGGCCGCGCTGCGCACCTCGGGCGTCAGGTCGTTGGCGGAGATCACGAGTTCGTTCATGCTGAACTGCTTACGGTTGGAAAAGAATTCGGGATGCTTGTTGTAGTAGTCCTCGACTTCCGCCGGCGTCGGCTTCGCCACGTTGCCGACGCGCTTTTGCAGATAGGCCTGAGCGACGATCAGCGATTTGGCGCGGTCGATCGCCTGCATGACCTTGGGATCGCGGTCGAGGTTTTCCTTGGCGGCCGCTTCCTGCAGCAGCTGGCGGTCGATGAGAACCTGCAGCAACTGCTTGCTGGCGGCATCCTGCTGGGTGGCGGAGACGCCTGCGCGCTGCAGTTCCTCGTTGAGCTGGAGTACCGTAACCTCTTCCCCATTCACGCTCGCCAGCGCCTGGCCGGGTTTCTTTTCTTTCGCCTTGTCGCCGCACGCGCTCAAGGTTGCCGCAACCAGGATCAGCGCGGCGCACAGCACGCGCTTCGGAGTCGTAGGAAAGGATGTGTTCATGTTGGCAGCCACGTGGTTGTTGTTCAATGGGTTTCCTTGAGGATGGGGTGGAACTCTTGTTATAGCCTGCTCATTCTGGGAGCCGCACGACTCGGACTCTGTTCGTCAATTAACACTCTGCCGTACGGCTCCCGCCGCGATCGCTCAGGCGGCGGCCCGCTTTTCCTGGTCCGCCACCAGGTCGACGAAGGCCGCGTAAGCGCGCCGCAATCCTTCCGGCAACGGCGTGCGCGCCTGCCAGCCGAGGGATTTCAGCTTGGACACGTCGAGCAGCTTGCGCGGCGTGCCGTCCGGCTTGGTGGGATCGAACGCGATGCGGCCACGGTAGCCGACCGTCTCGCCGACGAGCCGCGCGAGGTCCGCGATCGTGACGTCCTCGCCCGTGCCCACGTTGATGTGCGAATGCATCGGGTCGGTGTACGACGCATACGTGGCATGGTCGAGGTTCATCACGTACACGCTCGCTTCCGCCATGTCGTCGACGTACAGGAATTCGCGCATCGGCTTGCCGCTGCCCCAGATCACGACTTCGGGCGCGCCGGCGAGCTTCGCTTCGTGGAAGCGCCGCATCAGCGCGGGGATCACGTGGCTGTTTTCCGGGTGATAGTTGTCGCCGGGACCGTACAGATTCGTCGGCATCACGCTGCGGTAATCCGTGCCGTACTGGCGGTTATAGCTTTCGCACAGTTTGATACCGGCAATCTTTGCCATCGCATACGGCTCGTTCGTCGGCTCCAGCATGCCGCTCATCAAGTACTCTTCCTTGATCGGCTGCTGGGCGAGGCGCGGGTAGATGCACGAGGAGCCCAGGAACAGCAGCTTGTTCACGCCATTGCGCCACGCTTCGTGCACGACGTTCGCCTGCACCATCATGTTGTCGTAGATGAAGTCGGCCGGATACGTGTTGTTCGCATGGATGCCGCCGACCTTGGCGGCGGCCAGGTAGACCTGGTCGATGCGCTCGTTGCGGAAGAACTCGCGGACCTGGGCCTGGTCGGTCAGTTCGAGTTCCGCGTGGCTGCGCGTGACGATGTTCGTGTGACCTTGCGCGCGCAACACGCGCACGATGGCCGAGCCGACCAGCCCGTTATGGCCGGCCACATAGATGCGGGGTTGTGTATTCAACGTTCACTCCAATGAAATTGCAACGTTGTAGCCATGCGAGGCGAGAAGCTTGTGGCGACGCGCCGTCTCGAGGTCGTGCGCCACCATCTCCTGCACCATCGCTTCGAAAGAGGTCCGCGGCTCCCAGCCCAGCCGGCGGCGCGCCTTGCCCGGGTCGCCGAGCAGCGTATCGACTTCCGTCGGACGGAAGTATTGCGGGTCGACGGCGACGATCGGCTGGCCCACCACGACGCCGGGCGCCTTGTCGCCATGGATGGCGGCGATCACGCCGCGTTCGTGCACGCCCTCGCCCTGCCACGCGATCTCGATGCCCAGCTCGCGTGCCGCAACTTCGACGAAGTGCCGCACGGAATACTGGCGGCCCGTCGCGATGACGTAATCCTCGGGCGTGTCCTGCTGCAGCATCAGCCATTGCATCTCGACATAGTCGCGCGCATGCCCCCAGTCGCGCAGCGCGTCGAGGTTGCCCAGGAACAGTTGCTGCTCCAGGCCTTGCGAGATGTTCGCGAGGCCGCGCGTGATCTTGCGCGTGACAAAGGTCTCGCCGCGGCGCGGAGACTCGTGGTTGAACAGGATGCCGTTGCACGCGTACATGCCATACGCCTCACGGTAATTCACCGTGATCCAGTAGGCGTACAGCTTCGCGACGGCATACGGGCTGCGCGGGTAGAACGGGGTCGTCTCGCGCTGCGGGGTTTCCTGGACGAGGCCGTACAGTTCCGACGTCGACGCCTGGTAGAAGCGCGTCGTCTTTTCCATGCCGAGGAAACGGATCGCTTCCAGCAGGCGCAGGGTGCCGAGGCCGTCGACGTCGGCCGTATATTCCGGCGATTCGAACGACACGGCCACGTGGCTCATCGCACCGAGGTTGTAGACTTCGTCCGGCCGGACTTCGCACAGGATGCGGTTGAGGTTCGACGTGTCGGACAGGTCGCCGTAATGCAGGTGGAAGTGATTGTCCTCGACGTGCGGATCCTGGTAGATGTGATCGATCCGCTCGGTATTGAAGAGCGAAGCGCGCCGCTTGATGCCATGCACTTCGTAACCCTTGGCCAGCAGCAGTTCCGCGAGATAGGAACCGTCCTGGCCGGTGACACCCGTGATCAACGCTTTCTTCATTGGCAGTTGTCCTGGCGAATGTTATGCAAAATCAATAAAAAATTGCAATCTCAGCAATTATTTTCACGCAGCCCATCGGGCGCCGCAAGCGCCGATCCGATTGAATCCGGCTCTTTAAGTCGAACCTAAGCGACCCCACATGTGCGGACTTTTAAGCGCGTTTCAAAACGCGCGGGTTTTAGAATGCGTTCTCGCGCGTGAGCACGACCTTCACTGTTTTAAGAACGATCCACAGGTCCAGCCACAGCGACCAGTTGCGCAGGTAATCGAGGTCGTACTGGATGCGCGCCTCCATCTTGTCCAGCGTGGCAGTTTCACCACGCAGCCCGTTGACCTGCGCCCAACCTGTGATGCCCGGTTTGACCTTATGGCGCAGCATGTATCCCTTGATCAGCTTGCGATATTGCTCGTTGTGCGCGACCGCGTGCGGACGCGGCCCGACGATGCTCATCCTGCCCTGCAGCACGTTGACGAACTGCGGCAACTCGTCGAGCGACGTGCGGCGCAGGAAGCGGCCGATGGGCGTCACGCGGTCGTCTTCCTTGCGCGCCTGCACGACGGCATCGCCGTTTTCCATCACCTTCATCGAACGGAATTTGTAGACGATGATCTCTTCGCCATACAGGCCGTAGCGGCGCTGGCGGAAGATCACGGGGCCAGGCGAACTCATCCTGACGACCGCGGCGACCACGAGCATCAGCGGCGCCAGCAGCAGCAGGATCAGGCTCGACAGCACGATGTCGGAACCGCGCTTGATGGTGCTGTTCAGGCCCATGAACGGGGTCTCGCAGATCGCGATCACGGGCATGCCGCCCACGTTGTCGAAGCGCGCCTGCATCAGGTCGAAGATGTAGACGTCCGGCAGGAAATAGACGGACGCGGTCGTGTCCTGCAACTCGTCGATGAGCTTGCGGATGCGCGGCTGCGCGGAGATCGGCTGGCTGATGAAGATCATCTTGATGCCGTTGTCGCGCACGTACTGCACCAGCTCGCTCGTCTTGCCCAGCATCGGATGCGGCAGCTCGGCCGGGTGCCGTTCGCCGTCGCGGTCGTCGAAGAAGCCGCGCACCTGCATGAACAGGTTCGGATGGCGGTCGCAGATGCCGGCGAATTTCAGGCCCACGTCGTTGACGCCGACCACGACGACCGAGCGCACTTCCTTGCTCTTGCCGGGCCGGTTCGCAATGCGTACGGCAATGTGGCTGCCCAGCAGGATGAGCGGCGTGGCGACGGCCCAGGCCAGCAGCACGCGCTCGTCGTAATAGTATTTGAGGCCGCTGGACGAGCCGAGGAACATCAGCACGGCGATCGTCACGCACCAGCCGAACACGGTGTCGCGCGCATAGGCCCACATGCGCCCGCTGCGCCACGTGCGGTACGGATCGACGTGCTGGTACACGGCCGACGAAATGAAGAAGGCCAGCACCATCAATACCAGCAGGTAGCCCGAGAACGGCTCATGGAACAGCACCGCCGACAGGTACAGCGTGCCCATGATGATCAGGGGGTCGAGTACGCGCTGGAAGAACGAGATCAGCGGTATGTCATTGACCGTCATAAAAGCATTCAAAACTGCGCATTGGCCGACAGCGACACGCTGTTCGACTTGAAGCTGCCCGTACCGAGCACGGGCGATCCGCTGCGCGCCTGGTGCGCCAGCCCCGCCGACACCTGGATGGTCGGCCGCGGCGTCCACGTCGCGGACAGGCTCTGCGTGCGGATGGAATCGCGGATGTCGCCCGCGCTTGCGAACGACGCGCGCGCGTTGTAGTTGCGCCGTTCGTAGACGGCGTCGGCATTCACCTTGATCTTGGCCGTCGCATCCCATTGCGCGCCGACGCTGGCGCCCTTGTTCAGCGTATAGCTCACGACCGTGCTTTCCAGCGGCGCGAAGTCGCGCCAGACGGCAGCCCGGTACGTCATCTTGCCGCGCGGCTGGTACGTGGCCTTGATCTTGCCGGCCACGCCGCTCGTCTTGCCCGTGCCGAACGACGGCTGGTCGCGCCGCGTGTAGCCGACCAGTGCATCGAACGTCGTGGAACCCGTCGCTATCCACAGTACGCGCGCTTTCAGTTCGTCCTGCGTGAAGTTGTCGTTGAGAAGATTCGGACCGACGGGGCGCGGATATGGATACTTGCCCTTGACCCGCCGTGCCACGAGGCCGACCGTGCTGCCGCTGCTGGGCAGGTAATCGAGTTCGACCTCGCTCGAATCTTCCGTGCGGTTGTTGTAGCGCTGGGCGAACAGCTCGTAGTCGTACTTGTCGCGCTGGAAGCCCGTGCGCACGCGCCAGGACGAGTGGAAGCGCCACGCGCCTTCCGCGAAGTGGCTGCGGCTGCGGCGCAGGTTGCGCTCGTTGCTCTGGAAATCGGTGTACGGCGCCAGCACTTGTTGATAGGTGGTGCCGACCTTGCCTTCGAGGTGGTTGCCGAGTTGCCAGAACCAGGTTGCCTGCAAGTCCTTGCCATCGTAATTCAGCTGTTTGAAGTGGTCGAAGTCGTACTTCGACAGCTTGGCCACGATGGAAATCCGCTGGCGGCTATAGGTCTTATCGAAGATCAATCCGCCCTCCCGCATCCACCACGAATCGGCCCGGGTGCCGTCGAACGCGGACTGGCCCTCCGGCACGCGCAGCAGGTTGTCGTCGTGGCCGTAGCCGACGCCGGCATATAGGTGGAGCGCATCGCTGGGACCGGCGCCGGCGGGCAGCGTGAACAGGGTGCAGAGCAACAGGGCAAGGGGACGCACGCGGAAATTCAGCATGATGGTTTGTCTTTTTCTTGAAGTTAATGGCGGACGGCTTACCAGTAAGACCAGCTGCCGGTCCGAACCACCCACACGCCCAGCAGGCCGTTGGTGACGGCATGTGCCAGGATCGGCGACCACAGGTTGCGGTGACGCATGTACAGCAGGCTGTAGGCCGCGCCCGCAACGATCCCCGCAAGCCAGAGGTTATGTTCGACACCGAACAGCACGACAGTGATGACGAAGCTTTTGATGGAGAGTTGAGAGGGCTCAACCGACTCGAAGTCGGGCGCGTCCACCCACCGCATCAGGAAAGAGCGCCAGAACAACTCTTCCATGACGGGCACGACGAGCGCGGCGCCGGCGATGCGGATCGCCACGAGCAGCCAGTCGACACGGCCGTCGACGCGCGGATCGAAGCCGGACGAGGAACCGAACACCATCCAGCCGGCGTCCAGGCTGATCCAAAGGACGAGCACGAGCACGCCCGTCGCCAGCGCGGTCAACGCGTGCAGCGGTGCGAGATGAAAGCGGGAAAGTTCTTTGTACTGGCGCCAGGACAGCGCCAGCAACAGGGCCACGAGGGCGATCTTGGCGGGGTACAACCAGCGCAGGGCGTCCTGCGGGACACCCAGGCGTTGCAGCACGTCGCCGATGACGATGAAGGCCAGGTAGGCGGCGAAGGGCAGGATGCGGAGCCAGGCCGCGCGGTTGAACATGGGAGCGTCGGCGGGGATGGCTGCCGTGGCGGGCACGGCGTAGCGGTCGTCATGCTCAGTCATGTCTCTCCGTCAGCGGGCGCCTGGCCCGCGCTCAGCGATGCGCTAACGCATGGGCTATTCTCCCCGCGAGCGCGCTTCGAGGCCTTCCCAACGCTCCAGGGCGTCGAGCAGAAGCTCCTCGATTTCCGCGTAACGCGCATTGATCCGGCGCGCGTCAGCGGGATTGGTCTTGTAGAAGTCGGGCGCATTCAGCTGTGCCGTGATGGCCGACTGCTCGTCTTCAAGGCTGGCGATAAGCTGCGGCAACTCCTCCAGCTCTCGCTGTTCCTTGTAGCTCAACTTTACCTTCTTGCCCGACGCGTTCTGTGCGTTGGATGACATATCCTGCGCTTTCGCCGGCGCGGCCTTTTGTGCTACCGCGGGCGCGGGCGCCGCTTTCACGCGCTCCCAGTCGCTGTAGCCGCCGACGTATTCGCGCCACGTCCCCTGCCCTTCGGAAACGATGACCTGGGTGACGACGTTGTCGAGGAACGTGCGGTCGTGGCTGACGAGAAACACGGTGCCCGAGTAATCCGTCAACAGTTCTTCGAGCAGTTCGAGCGTCTCGATGTCGAGGTCGTTGGTCGGTTCGTCGAGCACGAGGCAGTTGGCCGGCTTGGCGAACAGACGCGCCAGCAGCAGGCGGTTGCGCTCGCCGCCGGACAGCGATTTCACGGGCGAGCGAGCGCGCTCGGGCGCGAACAGGAAGTCGCCCAGGTAGCTCATCACGTGCTTGCGCTGGCCGTTGATCTCGACCCAGTCGCTGCCCGGCGCGATCGTGTCGGCCAGCGTCGCTTCTTCGTTCAGTTGCGCGCGCATCTGGTCGAAGTACGCGACGTTCAAACGCGTGCCCAGCTTGACGTTGCCGCTGTCCACCGTCTCTTCGCCAAGAATGATTTTCAGCAGCGTCGTCTTGCCCGCGCCGTTCGGCCCGATCAGGCCGACCTTGTCGCCACGCATGATCGTGCCGGTGAAGTCCTGCACGATCACCTTGTCGCCATACGACTTCGAAATGTTTTCCAGTTCCGCGACGATCTTGCCCGAGCGCTCGCCGGTCGCGACGTCGATGCGGACCTGGCCCTGCTGGTCGCGGCGCGCGGAACGCTGCAGGCGCAGGTCTTCCAGCCGGCGCACGCGGCCTTCGTTGCGGGTGCGGCGCGCTTCCACGCCCTTGCGGATCCACACTTCTTCCTGTGCAAGCACCTTGTCGAACTTGGCGTTCTCGACCTCTTCGATCGCGAGCAGTTCTTTCTTGCGTTCCTGGTACTTGCTGAAATTGCCGGGGAACGAGAGCAGGCGGCCGCGGTCCAGTTCGACGATGCGCGTGGCGACGTTGTCGAGGAAGCGGCGGTCGTGGGTGATGAACAGCACGGAGCCGCGGAATTCGCGCAGCAGGCCTTCCAGCCACTGGATCGACGTGAAGTCCAGGTGGTTCGTCGGTTCGTCCAGCAGCAGCACGTCGGGGCCGGACACGAGCGCGACAGCCAGCGCCACGCGCTTCTGCATACCGCCCGACAACGTGCCCATCTTCGCATCGCCCGCGAGGCCCAGGCGGCCCAGCGTGGTCTCGACGCGGTTGCCGAGGTTCCAGGCATCCGTCGCATCGAGTTTCACTTGCAGATCGTGCATGCGCTCCATGATCGCGTCATCGTTGCCGTGACCGAATTGCCCGGTCAGCGATTCGTACTCCGTCAGCATCGCCTGCTGGTCGCCCATGCCGGCGGCGACCGCGTCGAACACGGTCATCTCCGGATCGAACACGGGCTCCTGCTCGACGTACGCGATCTTGACGCTCTGCTGCATGACGAGCAGGCCGTCGTCCAGCTTCGAGCGGCCGGAAATGATTTTCAGCAGTGAGGATTTGCCGGTGCCGTTACGGCCGATGAGGCCGACGCGTTCGCCGGCTTCCAGCGAGAAATCGGCATGGTCGAGCAGCGCGACGTGGCCGAATGCCAGTTGCGCGGAAGAGAGGGAAATGACAGCCATGGTGTGAGCGGCCGCGACGCTTGTCGGCGCGGATATCGGTAAGAGTGTGAGAAAGCAGGCATTGTACCGAAGGGGGACGGCCTGATGCGGCTGGGGGATGGTGAAACTGGTGTCGCCAGCAGGAATCGAACCTGCATCTAAGTCTTAGGAGGACCTTGTACTATCCATTGTACTATGGCGACACTCTGCGTACTGCAGCCAGCTATTCTACAGGACGCGAGCTCCTCCCACAATGTTCGGCGCCGCCGGACGTCTATACGACCTCATCCGCACGTTTATCAGATTCGTAATTCGGCGTTATTCAAGGCAATAAAAATAACCCGATTAAAACCGCTTTTATTCAAATCTATTTCGCGCGAAAGAATTGTAACGATTGACCGTGCATGCTGGACGCATTTGCAAACTGCATGTTATATTTTTTCCCCGTCGCTTTAACAATCGACGTTCCTGAAAATGCATCGAAACGGTGCATTGCACCGTTTTGGTTCAATCCAAATCAAACGTTCATGAATCCGGTTCATCGGCCATAACCCGATGTAAATCGTTATATCGCCATGCGCAAAATAAACAAGCGCATTCTGACTGACAACCATCGTTCTTCCGTGAGATTCCCATGCATACGAATACCCTCAAGTACGATTTGCCGGCCGGCATAGTAGTGTTTCTTGTCGCCTTGCCCCTGTGTCTCGGTATTGCCCTCGCCTCCGGCGCGCCTTTGTTTTCAGGGATTATTTCCGGCATTATCGGCGGCATCGTCGTGGGTGCCATCAGCGGTTCCCATACGAGCGTCAGCGGCCCCGCGGCCGGGCTGGCGGCCGTCGTCCTCGCCTCGATCACGAAACTCGGCGCCTTCGAAATCCTGCTCGCGGCCATATTGATTGCCGGCGTAATGCAATTGGCCATGGGTGTCGCCCGTGGCGGCTTTATCGCCAATTACATTCCCTCGAACGTCATCAAGGGATTACTCGCCGCGATCGGCATTCTGCTGATTCTCAAACAGATTCCCCATGCGATCGGTTATGACGCCAATCCGGCCGATGATACGTCGTTCATCCAGGCCAATGGAGAAAACACGTTTTCCGCCATTGCGCATGCATTCAATTCGATCACGCCCGGCGCCATGATCATTGCGCTCCTGTCGATGCTGATCCTCGTGTATTGGGACAGGACGCCATTCAAGAACATCAAATTGCTGCCGGCGCCATTGTTCGTCGTGGCATTGGGTGTTGCACTGAATGTGACATTCGATCGTTTCTTTCCCGCACTGAGTATCGATCCGGAACATCTCGTCGATATTCCGCCCCTCGATATCGGTAACCTCGGTGCTTACCTGAATGTCCCGGATCTCGCCCATTTCACGAACCACGACGTCTGGATTGTCGGCTTCACGATCGCCATCGTCGCGTCGCTGGAAACGCTGCTGAACGTGGAAGCGGTCGACAAGCTCGATCCGCACAAGCGCGAAACGCCCACGAACCGCGAACTCGTCGCGCAGGGCGTCGGCAACATCTGCGCCGGCCTGCTGGGCGGCCTGCCCGTCACGTCCGTCATCGTGCGCAGCTCCGTCAACATCCAGAACGACAACCGGACCAAGGCCTCGACCATCCTCCACGGCGTGCTGCTGCTGGCCAGCGTGCTCGTGCTGGCGCCCATGCTGAACCTGATTCCGCTGGCCGCACTGGCCGCGATCCTCATCGTGACGGGCTACAAGCTGGCCAAGGTCTCGCTGTTCCGCGACATGTACAAGAAGGGCTGGTCGCAATTCGTGCCGTTCGCCGTCACCGTGGCCGCCATCGTGCTGACGGACCTGCTGACCGGCGTACTGATCGGCCTGGCCGCCAGCCTGTTCTACCTGATGCGCAGCCACTTCAAGAATCCGTTCTCGATGGAACAGTACCGCCTGCACATCGGCGAGGTCGTCAAGATGGAATTGCCGAACCAGGTGTCGTTCCTGAACAAGGCCACGATCAAGAGCGCGCTGTGGGAAATCCCGGAGAACGCGAACGTGCTGATCGACGCGGCCAACTCGGACTACATCGACCACGACGTGCTCGAAGTCATCAACGACTACCGCGTCGTCGCGGCGGAACGCAACGTCAAGCTGAACGTCGTGGGCCTGCGCGACAAGTACAGCCTGCACGATCCGATCCAGTTCGTCCCCGCCCTCGACAAGGACACGCAGACCAGGCTGGCTCCGGAAGACGTGCTGCAGTTGCTGCGCGACGGCAACGAGCGCTTCCGTGCCGGCCGCACGACGAAGAAATACTATCTGCACCAGGTGGAAGCGACGGCGGGCGGGCAGCATCCGATGGCCGTCGTCGTCAACTGCATCGATTCGCGCACGTCGCCGGAAATCATTTTCGATGCCGGCCTGGGCGACCTGCTGACGATCCGCATCGCGGGCAACGTGATCAGCCGCGAGATCATCGGCAGTTTGGAGATCGCCCATAAACTGGGCGCGAAACTGATCGTCGTGAAAGGCCACTCGAGTTGCGGCGCGATCGGCCTCGCGCTGCAGAACGAAGGCGCGCACAGCATGGGGGCGATCACGGGCAAGATCCGCAAGGCGGTCGACCAGTGCAAGTGCGGCGCCCATCATCCGCCCGAGGGCAAGGCAATGCTCGAGGCGGTCACGCGCCGCAACATCGAGAACTCGCTGGACGAGATCATCGCCGGCAGCGCCTTCCTGCGCGAGCGCATCGCGCGCGGCGAGATGGGACTCGTGGGCGCGTACCACGACATCGCCACGCGCACCGTGCACTTCGGGGAACTGGTCACGCTGGACGACGGCCGGAACGACCTGGCCGCCTGATGGCTGGTAACGCCAACATATCGCAAATATCACGCGTGGGCACGGCGTGCCCACACCCTACGCGGCTTCGGCCCCCGTCTCCGCATTCACCTCAGTACCCATACTCTGCGCCAGCATGCACCCGACCTTGTCCACCAGCGCGTTCATGGCAAAAGGCTTGGTCAGGATCTCCATCTGCGCGGGCAGCTTCTCGTTCTTCATGACCGTGCTTTCCGCATAGCCCGTCACCATCAGCACGGGCAGCTGCGGCCATTGCACGCGCACGTGGTCGGCCAGCTGGCGGCCGTTCATGCCGTTGGGCAGGCCGACGTCCGTGACGAGCATGTCCGGCCGCGTGTCCTTCAACAGGCGCAGGGCCTGCGGCGCATCGCAGGCGACGAGCACCGTGTAGCCCTGCAATTCGAGCACCTCGGTCATCACGGCGCGGATGTCCGCCTCGTCGTCGACGACCATCACGACACCCTTGCGCGTGCCCGCTTCCAGCGGCGGTTCGACGTCCGGGCCCGCGGCCGGCTGCGTCTCCACGAGGTGGCGCGGCAGCAGCAGGCGCACTTCGGTCCCCTGTCCCGGCCGCGATTCGATGCGCACGTTGCCGCCCGACTGGTGCGCGAAGCCGTACACCATCGACAGGCCCAGGCCGGTCCCCTGCCCCATCGGCTTCGTCGTGAAGAACGGGTCGAACGCGCGCGCGACGACGTCGGGCGCCATGCCGGCGCCGTTGTCGCGCACGCTCACCTGCACGTATTCACCAGGCCGCAGGTCGCCGTGGCGGCGCGCCTGGGCGGCGGTCAGCGTGACGTTCTCCGTCTCGATGACGAGCAGGCCGCCTTCCGGCATCGCGTCGCGCGCATTGTTCGCGAGGTTCAACAGCGCGCTTTCCAGCTGGTTCGGGTCGCACAGGGTGGTCCACAGCGCGGCCGCGAGACGCGTGCGCACGGCGATCGACGGGCCGGCCGCGCGCTCGATCAGGTCCGTCATCGACATCACGAGCGCGTTGACGCTGGTCGGCTTCGGATCGAGGGCCTGGCGGCGCGAGAACGCGAGCAGGCGGTGCGTCAGGGCGGCCGCGCGCTGGGTCACGCCGAGGGCCGCGTCGATGCGCGTCAGCAGGTCGCCGCTCTGGCCCATGCGCAGGCGCAGCTTCATCAGTTCCAGGTGGCCCGTGACGCCCGCCAGCATGTTGTTGAAATCGTGCGCGAGGCCGCCCGTGAGCTGGCCCACGGCTTCCATCTTCTGCGACTGGCGCAGCGCTTCCTCGGCCTGGCGCAGCGCGTCGGCCTGGTGTTTTTCCGCCGTGATGTCGCGCGCGACGCCGTACAGCAGCTCGCCTTCCGGGGAGATCGTCCACGACACCCAGCGGTACGAGCCGTCCTTGTGCAGCACGCGCGTCTCGTAGCCGACGAGCGGCGTGCCCTCGGCCAGGATCTGCATTTTCCGCAGCACGTCCGCGCGGTCGTCCGGGTACACCATGTCCATGAACGGGCGCGTGGTCGCTTCCTCGGCACTCCAGCCGAAGCACGCGGTGAACGCGGGGTTCACGGTAAGGAAGCGCCCCGTCGCCAGCGACGCCGCGGCCATCACGTCGGGCGAGATGCGCCACAGGCGTTCGCGGTCGCTCGCGTGCGACGCCACCTGGTGCGTCAGCGCCCCGTTCAGGCGGCGCAGGGACTCCAGCGCGCGCATCTTGTCCGTCGTCTCGACGGCCGTGCACAGGATGCCGCCGACGGTGCCGTCGTCGTCGCGCACGGGGCTGTACGAAAACGTGAACCAGGCCTGTTCCGGATAGCCGTGGCGCGCCATCGGCACGGGCATGTCTTCGTGGTGGCACGCTTCGCCCGCATAGGCTTTCGTCGCGATCGGCCCGATGGTGTCCCACACGTCCGGCCAGACCGTGCGGAACGGCCGGCCCAGCGCGGCCTTGTCGCCGAGCAACGGCATGCAGGCGTCGTTAGGAAAGCTGATCAGGTCGGCGCCCCAGCACAGCAAGGTGGGGAACCGGGAATTCAGCGCCAGGCTCAGTGCCGTGCGCAGTGCGGCGGGCCAGTCCTCGACGGGGCCAAGCGGCGTGATGTGCCAGTCATGGGCGGCGATATGCGCGGCCATCTGGCCGCCGCCGGTAAGGAAGGTCAAGCTGGGGGAAACCGTGGTCTTCATAGTCCTCGCTCATGCAATCCCTGGTCAAAGCTCCGTCCCAGCAGTCTGCGCTGCCGTGCAAAGTCGACTATTTTAATGACAAGCTCATGACAGACGGCGCGCGCTTGGCGCGGTCCGTACGGGGCAAAAAAGACGCCCGACAAGTTGCCGTTCTGCCTGGGAGGTGCTGCATGCCGGCCACGGCAAAGGATCAGTATGCCGGATTCCGCTGCCGTGTGGAGGGGTGATTTACAACATTTTCGACAACAATTTTTCGCGTTTTCCGGCAGGAATTTAACGTTGCGGGCGGGCGCGCAACCTTACATCGCCAGGTGCCGCGTGGCGTCGGTCTGGCGCAGCACGGCGCGGTGTGCGGCTTCCAGTTCGCGCGCCAGGGCGGCGCCGTCGGGGGCGGAGCGCAAGGCGTCGAAGCCGTTCGCGGCACCGTACAGGCCCAACGTGCGGCACCCTTCGCACAGGCGCGCGAGATGGGCGCGGGCGGCGTCGAGCTGGCTCGTGGCCAGCAGCGCGGCCAGGTCGGTGCCCGCGCTGACGAGCTGGCGC